>JAYWHQ010000520.1:0-7708 GCA_043777655.1 Allobosea sp.
CGATGATCGACCGCCGCACCATGCTCAAGACGGCTGCCGCCAGCACAGCGGCACTGGCGACCGCCGGTTTCAGCCACGAGGCGCTGGCGCAGCAGGGGCTCAAGCTGGGGCAGGCACAGCCCTTCAGCTATGATGCGCTGAAGGCGCGTGCCCGCGACATGGCGACCAAGCCCTATGTGGCCCCTCCACGTCCGAAACCGGATGTGCTGGAGCGGATCGATTATGACGCGCATGGCAAGATCAGGTTCAAGCCGGAGATGGCGCTCTGGGCCAACGGACCATCGCCCTGGCCCGTAACCTTCTTCCATCTGGGACGCTATTTCCAGAAAGCGGCGCGCATGCATGTGGTGGACGAAGGCCGCGCCCGCGAGATCGTCTATGACGAGCGCTATTTCGACATGCCGAAGGATTCACCTGCCCATGAGCTGCCTGAAGGCGCGGGCTTTGCCGGTTTCCGCTTTCAGGAAAACCGTGCAGGCCATCCGGGCCCAAAAGGCACCACGCTCGACTGGCAAAAGAATGACTGGGTGGCCTTCCTCGGTGCCTCCTATTTCCGGGCCATTGGCGAGCTTTATCAATACGGCCTCTCGGCCCGCGGCATCGCGATTGATCCGGCCATCCATGGCCAGCCAGAAGAGTTCCCGGATTTCACGCATGTCTATCTGGAAACGCCCAAAGCCAATGCCGATGCAGTGGTGGTTTGCGCGCTGCTGTCTGGCCCCAGCATTGCGGGCGCCTTCCGCTTCACCATGAAGCGGACAGCGGGCGTGGTGATGGACATCGAGCAGGCGCTCTACATGCGCCGCGACGTGAAGCGGCTCGGCATTTCGCCCCTGACCTCGATGTACTGGTATTCCGAGAAGGCCAAGGGCACCGCCATCGACTGGCGCCCCGAAGTGCATGACTCCGATGGCCTCGCCCTCTGGACCGGCGCTGGCGAGCGCGCATGGCGGCCCCTGAACAACCCGCCGCGCACGGTTGCCTCATCCTTCGCAGACGAGAACCCGCGCGGCTTCGGCCTGATGCAGCGCGACCGCGTGTTCAGCCACTATATGGACGGCGTCTATTACGAGAAGCGCCCGAGCCTCTGGGTCGAGACGCTTGGCCAGTGGGGCAAGGGCGCGGTGCAGCTCATCGAAATCCCCACCGATGACGAAATCCATGACAACATCGTCGCCATGTGGGTGCCAGCCGAGCCCGCCAAGGCCGGCAATGCCTATGAACTGCGCGCGCGCCTGCACTGGCTGGATCAGGAGCCTTATCCCTCGCCGCTCGCAGCCGTTGTCGCCACCCGCCTCGGCAATGGTGGCCAGCCCGGCACGACGCGCCCCAAAGGCGTGCGCAAGTTCATGATCGAGTTTCTCGGCGGCCCTTTGAAAGACTTGCCCAAGGGCATGATCCCCGAGCCCGTGCTCTGGGCATCACGCGGCACCTTTGCTGCCTACAAGCACACGGACGCCGTGCCCAATGATGTGCCCGGCCATTGGCGCACCCAGTTCGATCTGCAGGTAGAGGGCACAGAGCCGGTCGAGATGCGTTGCTTCCTGAAAGCAGGCGACAAGGTGCTCACCGAGACGTGGCTCTACCAGTATCACCCGTTCGGGTGAGGCCCGGCGTCACGCTTTCGGCCTTCCATGGCGGCCAACTTGGCAACATCATGCTTTGTGACTATGTAACAGAGGCCATGGACACCTCGCATAACCACGATCATGACCATCCTCACAGGCATGCACCAATCGTGCCTGGCTGGTCGCTGCTGCGGTTGTCAGTTCCCGAGCGTCTGGCGCTTGTCACAGTGCCGGTGGCGCTGCTCTGGGCCGCAACCTTTGCCCTGATCGGGTGAGCGAACCAATGAACGCGATCCATCTCGACAACATGACGCTTGGCTATGACCGCCACCCGGCGGTGCATCACCTTTCCGGTCACTTTGCCCGCGGCAGCCTGACAGCGATTGTCGGGCCCAACGGCGCTGGCAAATCGACCTTGCTGAAAGGCATTGCCGGGGCGCTGAAGCCTTTGGAAGGCAGCCTGCGCCTGCAGGAGCGGGCGCGCCTGGCCTATCTGCCCCAATCGGCTGAAATCGATCAGAGCTTTCCGGTCTCTGTCTATGATCTGGTCGCCATGGGTCTCTGGTCCCGTCGCGGCCTGTTCGGGCGCATTGGCAGCAGCCATCGCATTGCAGCAGCCATCGAGGCTGTCGGGCTGGGCGGGTTCGAAGCGCGCGTCATCGGCACCCTGTCTGGCGGGCAGATGCAGCGGGCACTCTTTGCCCGTCTGCTCCTGCAGGATGCCGACATCATGCTGCTTGACGAACCCTTCACCGCCATCGACAGCAAGACGACATCGGACCTTCTGGCGCTGGTCCAGCGCTGGCATGACGAGCAGCGGACGGTCATTGCGGTGCTGCATGATCTCGAAACGGTGCGGCAGCATTTTCCGGAAACGCTGCTGATCGCCCGCGAGGCCGTGTCCTGGGGTGCGACCGGTGATGTGCTGACGCCGTCGAACCTGCTCGAAGCCCGCCGGATGATCGAAGCCTTCGACAATGGCGCTTCGCCCTGCAGCCGGGCGGCTTGAACCTTCTGACGATGGGCATGAACCTCTATCAGCTGTTTCTCGCGCCTTATGTCGAGTTTGACTTCATGCGCCGGGCACTTGTCGGCATCACCGCGCTTGCCTTGTCCGGAGCGCCTGTCGGCGTGTTCCTGATGCTGCGCCGGATGAGCCTGACGGGCGATGCGATGGCCCACGCCATCCTGCCCGGTGCAGCATTGGGCTATCTCGTCGCAGGGTTCTCGCTGCCGGCCATGACTCTCGGCGGTCTGGCGGCGGGCGTCATAGTCGCAACCCTGGCCGGGCTTGTGGCGCGGCTTTCCGTGCTGAAGGAAGATGCCTCGCTGGCGGCCTTCTACCTCATCTCGCTCGCGCTCGGGGTTGCCATCATCTCGATGAAAGGTTCGGCGGTCGATCTCTTCCATGTGCTGTTCGGCAATGTGCTGGCGCTGGATGATCAGGTGCTGCTGCTGCTGGCGGCTGTCACCACAGCGACATTGGTTGTCATGAGTGTGATCTATCGCCCGCTGGTGATGGAATGCGTCGACCCCGGCTTCCTGAAATCTGTCAGTGGCATGGGCAGCACGGTGCATCTCGCTTTTCTCGGGCTGGCTGTGCTCAACCTCGTGGCAGGCTTCAGCGCACTGGGCACGCTGCTGGCTGTCGGCATGATGATGCTGCCAGCCGCCACGGCTCGGCTGTGGACTGCCGACATCACCTGGCTGATCCTGCTCGCCATCTTCTTTGGCATGGTCGCCGGATATGGCGGGCTGACGCTCTCCTACCATCTGGATGCCGGCATCCCTTCAGGGCCTGCGATCATTCTCGCAGCGGGCGGTGCCTACATCGCCTCGCTCTTTCTCGGCAGGCAGGGCGGCTGGGTCTGGCGGCTCTTGCCAGGACGGCACCTGAGAGGTTAATGTTACTCTATAACATTACCGATCAAAGGATATTGCCATGTCACTCAGCCGCCGCGCCCTGCTCTGCGCCTCCGTGCTGGTCGTTTTGCCGACGCCATTGCTGGCGCAGGAAAAGCTGGCCGTGGTCGCAAGTTTCTCAATCCTCGGCGATTTCGTGCGCGAGGTGGGCGGCGAGCGCGTCAGCCTGACAACACTTGTCGGGCCTGATGGCGATGCACATGTCTATTCGCCAACACCTGCTGACGCGAAGGCGATGGCGGCTGCAAGGCTTGTCATCACCAATGGCCTGAAATTCGAGGGCTGGATGGACCGGCTCGTCAAGTCGTCGGCCTCCAAGGCACCCGTCGCGGAGGCCACCAAGGGCGTGGCCATTCTCAAGGTCGAAGGCGGCCATGACCATGGCAAGACGGACAAGCATGGCCACAACCATGGCGGCCAGGCCGATCCGCATGCCTGGCAAAGCGTGCGCAATGCCAAGCTCTATGTCACCAATATCCGCGATGCGCTGATTGCTGCCGATGCGGCGGGCAAAGCCAGCTACGAGGCCAACGCGACGGCCTATCTGGCAAAGCTTGATGCACTCGATGGCGAAGTGAAGGCCGCTGTGGCGCGCATCCCTGCCGCCAGCCGCAAGCTCATCACCTCGCATGATGCTTTCGGCCATTTTGCGCGCGATTATGGCATTGCTTTCCTTGCGCCGCGCGGCATCTCGACCGAGTCCGAGGCCTCGGCCAAGGACGTGGCGCGCCTCATCAAGCAGGCCAGGGAGCAGAAAGTCGGCGCTGTTTTTCTCGAGAACATCACCAATCCCCGCCTGATCGAGCAGATCGCCAAGGAAAGCGGCGCCCGCGTCGGCGGCCGACTGTATTCGGATGCACTTTCAGGCCCGTCCGGTCCGGCGGGGACTTACATCCAGATGATTCAACACAATATAAGAGCCATCGAGAAGGCGCTTGTCCCCGGTCCAGCGTGAGCAGTCCGACGGTCAGGACAAGAATGGCCACCCTTCACGCTTTCGCCCGGATGGATGAAACATGTCTGATAAAATCCCCGTCACCGTGCTCACCGGCTATCTCGGCGCCGGCAAGACGACGCTGCTGAACCGCATCCTCACCGAGGATCACGGCAAGCGTTTCGCCGTCATCGTCAACGAGTTTGGCGAGATCGGCATCGACAACGAACTGGTTGTTGGCGCTGACGAGGAAGTCTTCGAGATGAACAACGGCTGCATCTGCTGCACCGTGCGCGGCGACCTGATCCGCATTCTAGACGGGCTGATGAAGCGCAAGGGCAAGTTCGACGCGATCATCGTCGAGACGACCGGGCTGGCCGATCCTGCCCCCGTCGCACAGACCTTCTTTGTCGATCAGGATGTCGGCGAGGCCACCCGACTTGATGCCGTTGTCACGGTTGCCGACGCCAAATGGTTGCAGGAACGGCTGAAGGATGCGCCGGAAGCACGCAACCAGATCGCCTTTGCCGATGTCATCATTCTCAACAAGATCGATCTGGTGACGCCCGAGGCGCTGGCCGAAGTCGAGGCCCGCATCCGCGCCATCAACCCCTATGCCAAACTGCACCGCACGCAGAAATGCGAAGTGCCCGTCTCCGAACTGCTCGGCCGCAATGCGTTCGATCTCGACCGCATTCTCGATCTGGAGCCCGACTTTCTGGAGGAGGGACACCATCATCACCATGCCGACGATGTGCGCTCGCTCTCCTTCCGCATCGATGGCGATGTCGATCCCGAGAAGTTCATGCCCTGGATCAATGACCTGACGCAGATCGACGGACCCTCGATCCTGCGCGCCAAGGGCATTCTGGCCTTCAAGGATGAGCCCAAACGCTTCGTCTTCCAAGGCGTGCACATGATCCTTGATGGCGATCTGCAGCGCGACTGGAAGCCCGAAGAGACGCGCTCGTCGCGCATGGTGTTCATTGGTCGCAATCTGGATGAAGCCAAGATCCGACAGGGCTTCCTCGCCTGCGCGGCCTGACCTATCCTGCCACCATGGATTCCATTCCCGCCCAACCCGTCTCGCTGACCCAGCATGTCGCGCCGCTGGAGCATGCCTCCCATGTCATCGCCATGGGCTGGCTGGGCGACACGCTGGCGGTCGCTCTGGCGGATGGCACCGTCGCGCTGCACAGAGACGGCATCACGACGACCATCGCAGCCCATCCCGACGCTGGCCTGCTGGTCGCGGCCCATGACCGCAAGCGCCTGGTCACTGGCGGCGATGATGGCCGCGTGGTCGCCATTTCAGAAGATGGCAAGGTGGAAGAACTTGGCCGCGATGCCAAGCACCGCTGGATCGACGCAGTCGCCATGGGACCCAATGACAGCATTGCCTGGAGCGCAGGCAAGACGATCACGGCACGCGAGGCTTCAGGCAAGCTGAAGAGCTTCGAGGCCTCCTCCTCTTCGCAAGGGCTGGCCTTTGCGCCCAAGGGTTACCGCCTGATGGTGGCGCACGTGAACGGCGTCTCGCTCTGGTTTCCCAATGCAAAGGCAGCGCCCGAATTCCTGGAATGGAAGGGCTCCCATCTCGATGCCACCTGGTCGCCGGACGGGCGCTTCATCGTGACATCGCTGCTGGAAAAGGCGCTCCATGGCTGGCGGCTGGGCACCAAGCCCTCGCACATGCGCATGACGGGCTATCCCGCCAAGCCACGCTCGCTCTCCTGGTCGCATGACGGGCTGTGGCTCTCGTCCAGCGGCGCCGAGGCCGTCATCATCTGGCCGTTTCAGGGAGATGGCCCGCAGGGCAAGGCCCCGCGCGAATGCGGCGTGCGGCGTGCGCGTGTCAGCCAGGGCGCCTTCCATCCCGGCAGCTATGTCATTGCAGCGGGCTATGATGATGGCTGCATCCTGCTGATCCGCATGACGGACGCGTCCGAGCTGCTGGTGCGCCCGGCGGTCCGCGACAGCGCCATCACCGCCTTTGCCTGGGACAAACCGGGCCGACGTCTGGCCTTTGGCTGCGCCGATGGTCAGGGCGGCATCCTGACCCTGCCAACCTGAGGGTGGCATGATGGCGCTCGGCAACCTTTTCAGAAAGCGCGCTGCGCGCTCAGAGGCCGAGACCACTGCCACAGCACGCATCAAGACGCAGGTGCTGGCCATCCTCGGCCTGCCACCTCACGCGGTGATCGGCGTCAACGAGATCATCTGCACCGACCCCGCCTGCCCCGGCACGGAGACGATCATTCTGGTCATGATGCCGGGCGAAAAGACCCGTGCCTTCAAGAGCCCGCTGGCCATTGTGGACATGACAGACGAGGCTTTGCGCACGGCGCTCCAGCCAGCTTGACCAGCCTCAGGCGCCCAGCAGATCAATCAGCGCCGGGATCAGCGGCTCGTCAGCAGGCGGCATCGGCCAGTCGCGCAGCTTGCCGGGCCGCACCCATTTCAGCGCCTGCCCCTCGGCTGATTGAACAGCGCCTTCCCAGCGGCGGCAGATATAAAGCGGCATCAGCAGGTGAAAGTCCGGGTAGGCATAGCTGGCGAAGCTCAGCGGCGCGAGGCACGCCTCCTTCACCGTGATGCCCAGCTCTTCTTGCAGCTCGCGGATCAGCGACGCTTCAGGCCGTTCGCCTGGCTCCAGCTTGCCACCGGGAAACTCCCACAGGCCCGCCAATGCCTTGCCTTCCGGGCGCTGCGCAATCAGCACGCGGTTGTCGGCATCCACCAGCGCGCAGGCTGTCACCAGAAGCAGCTTCATGCGGTTGCCCTCATGCCGTCTTGAAATTGGGCCAGCGCAGAACACCGCTGACAATCGCCACCCCGATCAGCACGATGGCACCACCAAGCACCTGGCGCATCTCAAGCGCTTCATTCAACACGACAATCCCGAGGAAAGTCGCGAAGACGGGCACCAGGTAGCCACCCATGGACGCTTTGGTTGGGCCAGCTGCCAGAATCAAGCGCATGAACACGAAGATGGGCAGAGCCGTCGAGAACAAGCCCAATGCCAGCAATGGCCATGGATAAGCCAGCGCTGGCATGAACCCAGCTGCACCCGACAGGACAAGCGCCACAAGCGTGGCCGCCACTGCCGAGACCGATTGCTGGCCAAGCGCCAGCCGCAAGGGCTGTGCGGTCCTGATGGTGCGCGCATAGACATTGCCGATGGCATAAAGCAGCGTCAGCAGGAGCATGGCGAGAACACCCGCCAAGGTTGCCCCACCTTCCAGCATGCGCGGGCCGATCAGCAGCAGCACGCCACACAGGC
>JAYWHQ010000521.1:0-2302 GCA_043777655.1 Allobosea sp.
CACGGCAGACGCATCAGGCCCGAAGCATCTGGCCATCAAGCTCAGCCGCGCCAAGTTCGAGAGCCTGGTCGATGATCTGGTCCAGCGCACCATCGAGCCCTGCAAGAAGGCGCTCAAGGATGCAGGCCTGACAGCGGCCGAAATCGACGAGGTCGTGCTCGTCGGCGGCATGAGCCGCATGCCAAAGGTGCAGGAGGCCGTGAAGGCCTTCTTCGGCAAGGAGCCACACAAGGGCGTCAACCCGGATGAGGTTGTGGCCATCGGTGCTGCCATTCAGGCCGGCGTGCTGCAGGGCGACGTCAAGGACGTGCTGCTGCTCGACGTGACCCCGCTTTCGCTCGGTATCGAGACGCTGGGCGGTGTCTTCACCCGCCTGATCGACCGCAACACCACGATCCCGACCAAGAAGAGCCAGGTGTTCTCGACCGCTGAAGACAACCAGCAGGCCGTGACCATCCGCGTCTTCCAGGGCGAGCGCGAAATGGCGGCTGACAACAAGATGCTCGGCCAGTTCGATCTGATGGGCATTCCGCCCTCGCCACGCGGCATGCCGCAGATCGAGGTGACCTTCGACATCGACGCCAACGGCATCGTCAACGTGACCGCCAAGGACAAGGCCACTGCCAAGGAACAGCAGATCCGCATTCAGGCCTCGGGTGGCTTGTCGGAAGCTGACATCCAGGCGATGGTCAAGGATGCCGAGGCCAATGCCGAGGAAGACAAGAAGCGGCGCGAGCTGGTCGATGCCAAGAACCAGGGCGAGAGCCTGATGCACTCCACTGAAAAGTCGCTGAAGGATTATGGCGACAAGGTTTCTGCTGCCGACAAGACCGGCATTGAAACTGCAATGGATGCGCTGAAGGCAGCCCTCAACAATGATGACCCCGAGGTCATCAAGTCACGCACCACTGACCTGATGCAGGCGTCAATGAAGCTGGGCGAGGCGATGTATGCCGCCTCCCAGGCGGAAGAGACGGAAGCTGCGGAAGCGGCTGCCGCTGGCGACGCCGCCAAGGACAGCAAGATGAAGGACGATGTCGTCGACGCCGACTTCAAGGACGTGACCGACGACAAGGGTGGCAAGAAGAAGAGCGCGTGACCACTGCACACTGAGATGAGCTTGGCCGGGCTTGACCCGGCCATTGCTTTGAGGTGAGGCAGTTCGCGACCAGGGCGGACAGGGGCGGCTCAATGCTGTCAGCGATCCGGACCAGCGCAGGGGCGGCAGGCAAAGATGTCGAAACGCGACTATTACGAGACGCTTGGCGTTGCGCGCACGGCCAGCGAGGCGGAGCTGAAATCGGCTTTCCGCAAGCAGGCCATGCAATGCCATCCCGACAAGAACCCCGGTGACAAGGCGGCTGAAGCCAAGTTCAAGGAGCTGAACGAGGCCTACCAGATCCTGTCCGACCCGCAGAAGCGGCAGGTCTATGACCAGCATGGCCACCGCGCTTTCGAGCAGGGTGGCGGCGGTGGCGGGCCCGGCTTCAACGGCGATTTCTCCGATGTGATGTCGGATATCTTCGACTCGTTCTTCGGCGAAGGACGCGGGCGTGGCAAGCAGCAGGGTGGCGGCAATGGCCGCGAGCGCGGCTCCGACCTGCGCTTCAACCTGGAAATTTCGCTGGAAGATGCGTTCCAGGGCAAGGCCGCCAACATCAAGGTGCCCTCTTCCATCGCGTGCGAACCCTGCAAGGGCACCGGCGCCAAGGCGGGCTCCAAGCCGCGCCAGTGCACGACCTGCGGCGGCTATGGCCGCGTGCGCGCCAGCCAGGGCTTTTTCTCGATCGAGCGCACCTGCCCCACCTGCAACGGACGCGGCGAGATCATCGATGACCCGTGCAGCAGTTGTCTGGGTGCCGGCCGCGTGACGCGTGAGCGCCAACTGGCCGTGAATGTTCCCGCTGGCGTCGAGGATGGCACGCGCATCCGGCTGACCGGCGAAGGCGAGGCTGGCCTGCGCGGCGGGCCGACGGGCGATCTCTATATCTTCCTGTCGGTGAAGCCACATGCGATCTTCCAGCGCGACGGCTCGGACCTGTTCTGCCGCGTGCCGCTCGGGCTTTCCAGCGCAGCCCTGGGCGGCGACATCGAGGTGCCGACGCTCGATGGTGGCAAGGCCATCGTGAAAATTCCCGAAGGCACGCAGACCGGCAAGCAGTTCCGCCTGAAGGGCAAGGGCATGCCGGTGTTGCGTGCGCGCGATGTCGGCGATCTCTACATTCAGGTGCAGGTGGAAACACCACAGAACTTGACGCGCCGCCAGCGCGAGTTGCTGCAGGAGTTTGATCGCGAATCCTCT
>JAYWHQ010000522.1:0-2302 GCA_043777655.1 Allobosea sp.
AAGGATTCGCCGCACCGGCTGGAACCTGAAGCTTCACGTAACCCGCGATCTTCTTTGCCATAATGGCTGCTCCTGTCGCGCGCCCGGTGCCAACCGGAACGACGACAACCCGGATGTTGGCACTCTGGCCTTCCACCCGGGTGGTTGCAGGGCGTGGTGCGGCATGAACCTCCGGCTGGCTGGCCGGCATGCCTCCCACACAATGTGCAGGCGCTATCGCACAGGAAGCGCCTGAATCAAAGCAAAATCACCCCACCCGCATGACGCGGGCAGCGGATGCTGCCTCAGATTTTTTCGACCTGGCTGTATTCCAGCTCGACCGGCGTGGCGCGACCAAAGATGGAGACGGCGACCTTGAGGCGCGAACGATCCTCGTCGATTTCCTCGACAGTGCCGTTGAACGAGGCAAACGGGCCATCGGCGACCTTGACCTGCTCGCCGATCTCGAAGGTGATCGACGGCTTGGGACGATCAATGCCCTCGGCCACCTGCCCCTTGATGCGCAGGGCTTCATGCTCGGGGATGGCTTGCGGTTTGGCCTTGTCGGCGCCCAGAAAGCCCGTGACCTTCGGCGTGTTCTTGATGAGGTGGTAGACCTCGTCGGTCAGGTCGCATTTCACCAGCACGTAGCCGGGGAAAAACTTGCGCTCCGCATCGACCTTGCGGCCACGACGCACCTCAACGACCTTCTCGGTCGGCACCAGCACCTCTTCGAACTTGTCAGCGAGGTTCCGCTGGGCGGCCTGATCCTTGATGGATTGGGCAACCTTGTTCTCGAAATTCGAATAGGCGTGGACGATGTACCAGCGTGTGTTCACGTGTCTGCTCCGCTCAGCGCGCGCCGAGGATAAGGCCGAGCGACCAGCGAATGATCGAGTCGGTGAAGAAAAAGAAGATGCTTGCTACAACGACCATCAGAAGAACCAGGCCGGTGGTGATGAGCGTTTCGCGCCGCGAGGGCCAGGTGACCTTGGCGCCTTCGGAGCGAACCTCCTGAAGGAACTGGAACGGATTCTTGGCCATCGCGCAACGTGTCCTGATCTCGGCGCGGCCTTCCCCGCTCCGCCACCCGGCAGCTCGAACAAGATCACGCTTTCATGAATGCAGCGGTCCTAGCGCGACAGGCGCGCGCCGTCAATTGGCGGGTGGAGTAGATGGGGCAGGACGCACTGCGGATCAGGGCGTTTGGCGCGGCTGCCCGGGCCAGACGGTTTTCATAGGAATAATTGCATATAGGAATTATCGCCTATCCGCTATATCGAACGGCAGCGTCTCGAACATGTCGCCCCGGTCGAAGGCAATGCCAGCCGCTGCTTCCCTCTCAATCACACAGACGTTTGGAGGTTATGCGCCAGCGAAGGACGGTTCAAAGGATCGGTCGTGGTCGCCAGTCCTGCTCATAATAGTTCGCCCAATGCTCGGTCAGCCTTGGGTTGAGCAGGAAGAGTGTGCCGTCCGAAAGCTTGAACAGGCCGATCTTGCGCAAATACGACCAGGTCTTGATGGTGTGGACGAGCGACAATCCGAGCGCATCGGCAAGGTGCTGGCGTGTCAGGGCGAAGGCGAAACCGCCGTCTTTCACCAGGTCAAGATGATCGCAGCGCCGGTAGAGACTGAGGATCAGTGCAGCCATGCGCTCGCGCGCCGTGCGTTGCCCCACCGATGTCAATGCTTCATCAACGAGGTTCTCTTCCCGCGCGCCGAGCCAGGAGAGCTCGAATGCCAGTTGTGGCATCTGCTTGAAAAGACTCCAGATTTTCTGGCGGGAAAAAACGCAGAGTTCGACATCTGTCAGAGCCTCGATGCTGTGATCCGACGCATCCAGCAGCGAGGCCTGGAGACCCAGAATATCACCCGGCAGCAGGAAATTGAGAATCTGGCGCCTGCCATCAGGCAAGGTCTTGTGGCGAAAGGCCCAGCCGCTGAACAATGTGAAGAGCTCGGCATCGACTTGCCCCTGATGCACGATTTCGGTGCCACGTTCCACACGTCGGTGATGAACTTTCATGCTCTGGATGAATGCAATTTCTTCGGCATTTTTCTTCTTGAAAGCCCGTCTCGCCCTGAGCGGGCAGATTTCGCAGCGCAGTTTTAGCGGTGTGTTGCGCTCAGACATGGCGTTGGCTTCAGACACGTTTCCCCCAGTCGGCCAGCCTTCATTCGGCAGTCGCCATGCATGAGCACCGTGCGCACATGATGACGCGTCGGCGCTGTTCACTCTACCAGATTCTGCCCTTGTTCCTGCCGGAGATGGAACCCAGCTGCCGATGAAGCGTTCTGGTCTCGACGTTAACTCAACCCA
>JAYWHQ010000523.1:0-7690 GCA_043777655.1 Allobosea sp.
ATGTTGGCGTCGAGCAGGCGGCAAAACTCGCCGGCTTCCCGGCGGAGGTGCCCTTCACGGCGGGCCGCGGTGATGCCTCGGCATTGCAGACGGATGCAGCTTCCTTCAGCGTGCTCGAGCCGATCCATGATGGCTTCCGCAACTGGGTGAAGGCGGATTATGCCGTCATGCCCGAAGAGCTGCTGCTCGACCGGGCGCTGCTGATGACGCTGACAGGCCCGGAAATGACGGTGCTGGTCGGCGGCCTGCGGGCCATCGGCGCCAACCATGGCGGCACCAGGCATGGCGTTTTCACCGATCGCCCCGGCGCGCTGACGACGGATTTCTTCACTGGCCTCACCGACATGGCCTGCACGTGGAACCCGACGGGCAAGAACAGCTACGACATCCGCGACCGCCGGACCGCCGCGACCAGATGGACCGCAACCCGCGTCGATCTGGTCTTCGGCTCAAACTCGATCCTGCGCGCCTATGCGGAAGTCTACGCCCAGGACGACGCCCACGAAAAATTCGTGAAAGACTTCATTGCCGCCTGGACCAAGGTGATGAATCTCGACCGGTTTGATGTGGCGTGAGTGATGAGGTTAGCCGCGCGCTCAACGGCGCGCGGCGAGATGCTGACATTGAAGCAAGTAAAAAATGCAGCTGATATCGCACCGCGTCGCATAACCTTCGAATTCTCTCCATGGCGATATCGGCTTGATATCGCGATGGCGCAGCACAGTTCGGAGAATAGCGATTAGATAAAATGCGCAACGCTGATACCGATCAACTGACAGTCGCTGTGTAGTTCAATGTTGAACAACCGGACTGCCCTCCCTTGCTGCCGCACACACGGATAGAAAAGCTATCCTGACCCTTGAACCCCGTCTTCGGTTTGTAGGTATATCCGTGCGAAAAGGCTTTGACGCTGCCATGTGAAGCTTCGCGCAGGACGCTTGTCCCTGTGAAAGCATAGCCAGCTCCGGGCTTGAAGTTTACCTTACCCCCCTTGAAGTCACAGGCTACGCTCCGCGAAACCGTATCGTTTGACACAGGGTTGTACGGCGATTTGCCAATGTTGCTGCATTTGGCTTCGGCTTTCCCTGCTGTCAGAATCGGAGCAATGAGAAGAATGGCCATTGTTGTTATACGAATAGCGTCTTTCATTTTGAAAATTCCTGTCAATTTAAGTCAAGAAAAACTGTTTGCGTTACTGATCATTGACGCATGTCGCGTTGCCATTTTTCTTTCTGTTGCAGGCGCTAAAGCAACCAGGCAAAGCTCTCGGTCCATTCTTTGCAACAGAATATTTGTTGCACCATTGATCGCACGGGATCTTCCCTTTCTTGCACGATTGCGCGCTTGCAGGATCGACACCCAAGAAACTGAATGCAAGAAAAGCAGACAAGAATGCGTACTTCATGGTCCCCTCCGTTTGACACCGTTTGACGCTCGGCATCATTCTATTTCAGAGGAAGAATGGCTGTCGGCATCACCCACATGGGTGATAGGCCTCTCGGTCATTTGCCATAATTTCCTTTCTGATAGCTGGCAAAGTGACACAATATTGAATCTCTTCAGAAATCCAAAAGCGCCTTGAAGGCGATTAGAAAAGAGATGAATATGCACAGCCAAATCATTGATCAAATATATGATGCTGCGTTTATTCCAGAAGTATTTTCTAGATTATTAAGCCGACTTGCAGATATTGCTGAATGTGACAAAGCGTTTATTTTCAAGACAGATGGAAATAGTATTCCATGCTGGATTGCAAATGATGCAGCACAGCAAGTTGCAAGTAGACTGGCTAGCGAAGGGTGGATGCAGAAAAACACACTTGGAAAACGCGTTATTCTGCGTCGAGAGCCACGATTTTCGGTTGATCCTGATATTTTTACATAAGATGAACTAGACAGCAACCCGATTTATACGGATTTCCTTCGCCCCGAGGGATGCGGCTGGGGCACAGGAACGATGGTGATGGGGCCATCAGATGATTGCGTGATCTATTCTTTTCATCGATCGACCGAAAGAGGTCCGGTTGCACCGGCAGGTGTTGCTGCCCTTACAGCGCTTCGCCCTCATCTCGCGCGGGCGGCGTTCGCTGCTTCGCGTCTACAGATGCAACAAGCTAAGGCAGCTGTTTCCGCCCTTTCGGCGATAGGGCTGCCATCCGCTGCGGTGTCGAATCGAGGCAAACTGATTGTTGCCAATGATGAGTTTGGTCGGCTGGTGCCGGGCATACTGTCTGATTTCAGAGAGAGGATAAGGTTTTCATCCAAACCGGCGGATGAGGCCTTCTCGGCGGCTATTCCCAAGCTCAATGACAAACAGTTTGGACGGGGCAGTGTGTCGTTTCCTGCGAAGTCGACACAGGATGGCGAGCCCTCTGCGATTGTTCATCTGGTCCCGATAGCTGGCAACAGTCGGGATGTATTCGGATCCACCAGCTGGCTGATGATTGCCGTGCCTATTTCGATCCAGAGTGGCCCTGATCCTCGCGTGTTGGAGGGGCTGTTCGACCTCACTTTGGCAGAGGCGCGCGTCGCGCGTGCCGTCGCACTCGGGCAGTCTGTTGGCTCGATTGCGTGTAGCAATTCAGTTTCCACAGAAACAGTGCGCTCTCAGCTCAAGTCTGTCCTGTTAAAGACGGGCACACATAGACAAAGCGAATTGGCCGCATTGCTTAGCCTGGCAAAAGAAATTTGAATTCGATTGCCACTATCGAGCAAATCCAACGCAATTCCCTGCGTCTCACCCCTCACATCCGCTCAAGCGCCACGTAGTCAATCTCCATGAATGTCTCGACTTCTGGCAGCCAGCGGTCGCGAACGAAGGCGACGTGGTCTGGGTGGGCGTCATAGCCGCGATAGGCGGCCTCATCCCAGAACTCCATCGAGAGCCCGTAATGGTAGTCATTCTTGGTGCTGGTCTGGCGCAGCATCTCGAATTTGGTCACGCCGGGCAAATAGCCAAGCCGTCGCGAAGCCTCGAAAAAGCTCTTCTCGGCAGCAGAGCCCTTGGTGTGCTTCAGGCGGAAAACGACAGTGTGGCGGATCATGCGAACTCCGGAAGCTGGGCGGGTCGTGGCAAGGACGGGCTGATGGGCGTCAACCGTCAGAACGCTATCTGAAACCGGAATGCGGCGTCAGGACACGACTTTGCGTCCGGTCTGTTTTTCGGCAATAGCTCTGGGCGAGGCTTGCGAGATCGCCGCGTTACCCCCTCACCCGCACTCCACCACCAGCCCCCGCATAAAGGCCTCCCCCGCCTCAAGCTGCGCCAGCGTGATGTATTCATCCGGCTGGTGGGCCTGGTCGATGGAGCCGGGGCCGCAGACGACGGTGGGCAGGCCGGCATTCTGGAAATGGCCGGCCTCTGTGCCATAGGGCACGGTGATGGTGGCGTTGCGCGCCGCCAGCCGCATGGCGAGGCGCTCGGCTTCTGACCCCGGATCAGGCTTCAGCCCCGGTACATCGACGCCCAGCACCGTCTCGATGGTGGAGGAGGGCGCAGTCTTGCGCATGCGGGCCAAAACTTGCGCGCTTTTTTCAGCAAAGCGGCGCGGGATTTCCGTTGGATCCAGCGAAGGCAGGCCGCGAAACTCCCAGTCGAAGCTGCAGGTCTTGGCGAGGATGTTGCGGGCATTGCCGCCCTGCAATGTGCCGACATGCACGGTGACGTAAGCCGGATCGAAGCGCCCGCTCGGGTCGCCGCGCAGCATCATTTCCTGCTGGTAATTGTCGAGCTCCGCCACCAGATGGGCGGCGGCATGGATCGCGCTCGCCCCCAGCTCCGGCTTGGAGGAATGGGCGGCCACGCCCGTCACCGTGGTGAGGAAGGTGGTGACGCCCTTGTGCGCATCGGCCACCTCCAGCATCGTCGGTTCACCGACGATCACGGCGCGCGGGCGCGGCAGGTCGTGCCCCATGCGCGCAATGCCATCGACCACGCCAAGGCAGGTGGTTTCCTCGTCATAGGACAGGAAGAGGTGGATCGGCGTCTTAAGATTGGCCGCCAGAAACTCCGGCACGAGCGAAAGCCCCAGCGCCAGAAAGGCTTTCATGTCGACTGCGCCGCGCCCATAGGCGCGATCATCGGTCACGCGCAAGGTGTAGGGGTCCGAGGTCCAGACCTGCCCCGCCACCGGCACGACATCGGTGTGGCCAGACAGCACGATGCCGCCCGTGTCCTTCGGGCCGATGGTGGCGAAGATCGCGGCCTTTTCGCCCGTGGCATCCGGAATGCGCGTGAAGGGCACACCCCAGGCAGCGAGGTAATCCTCGACAAAGGCCACCAGCGCCAGATTGGAGCGGTCACTCTCGGTGTTGAACGAGACCAGCCGCGCCAGCATCTCGAGCGGAGTATAGCGCGGGGCGGTTTTGGGCATCATTGGCATGTCTGGCCGGTCTCAATGCAGAGTCTTGCGGACGAACGGGCTGTCCAGCGGGAAGAGCGGGATCTCGATCTCGAAATCACGGCCATCATCGGTCACCATGCCATAGCTGCCGCGCATGGTGCCGTCCGGCGTCTCCAGCGGGCAGCCTGAGGTGTAGCTGAAGCTCTCGCCCGGCCGCAGCACGGGCTGCTCGCCGACAACGCCCTCGCCGCGCACCTCGTGCTGCTTGCCGCGCCCATCGGTGATCCGCCAATGGCGCGTCAGAAGCTGCACAGTGTCCGGCGTCAGGTTCACGATCTCGATGGCATAGGCCCAGAAATAGCGCCCCTCGCCGGGGATCGACTCGCCCTCCATGAAGCTTGGTTCGACGCGCACCTTGATGCCGTGCGTGACGGCCTCGTAGGCGCCCTTGCTGCTTTGCATGATGGTTCGTCCCTTGCACAATAGCGCCGCTGTGATCGTACTGTCTGGACCAGCTGATCCATGTGAGTGAGACAGCCAGCACCACACGGTGTTATGTCCACAGCCGTCCTCGCGTCAATCGCGCAAGGGCACGCAATGCCTGTCACCGGAACCTGCTGATGCTTGATGGCCAGATGCGCCGCCTGATTGACCCGCCGCTGAACTTGCTGGGGGCTGTGCTGTTTCGGCTTGGTATCACCGCTGACAGATTGACCTTGCTGGGGCTGGGCTTCGGGCTGGCTTGCGCGCTCGCCATCATATTGGGGTTCACATGGAGTGCGCTGCTGTTTCTGGCGCTGTCCCGGCTTTGCGATGGGCTGGATGGCGCGGTAGCACGTGCATCCACTCCCACGGATCGCGGCGGCTTTCTCGACATCACCTGCGATTTTGTTTTCTATGGCGCCGTGCCACTGGCTTTTGCACTGGCCAATCCGGCGAGCCATGGCCTGCCAGCAGCCGTCCTGCTCTTCACTTTCTATGTGAATGGCGCGAGCTTTCTGGCCTTTGCGACGCTGGCTGCCAAGCGCGGACTGACCACGCAGATGCAGGGCCTGAAATCCTTCTATTTCTCGGCAGGGCTGGCCGAAGGCACGGAAACAATCCTGGTCTTTGCGGCCATGATCCTGTGGCCCGCATGGTTCCCGCTTTTGGCCTATGCCTTTGGCGCGCTGGTTCTTGTCACGGCAGCTTCCCGCGTCATTCTGGCGTGGAAAACCTTTGCTGATTGAGTGCAAAAGGCTGCGATTGCCACTCGGGGCCTTGGCGCGTCCCTGCAGCTTCGGTAGCAGTTGAAGCCAGAAAGCAGGCCCCATGCTCATCCTCAGTCCTGGCATCCAACCTGATGCGACGATCCGCGCCTTCATCGATGCCGGCGTGCTGGCACTTGGCCAGCCGCCCGCGGAGGGCCAGGTTCAGCCGGCCAGTCTTGATTTGCGGCTGGGGGCCAAGGCGTGGCGAGTGCGCGCCAGCTTCCTGCCCGGTGGCGGCCGCACGGTGCGCCAGCGGCTTGATACGGTGGCACTGCACGAGATCGATCTGACAAAAGGTGCAGTGCTGGAGACAGGCTGTGTCTATGTTGCCGAACTGCTGGAAAGTCTGGCTCTGCCCAAAGGGCTCGCCGCTGCAGCCAACCCCAAAAGCTCGACCGGGCGGCTGGATGTCTTCACCCGCATCATCGCAGACCGTGCCACGGCCTTTGACCAGATCGACGAAGCCTATGCCGGGCCGCTCTTCATCGAGATTTCGCCGCGCACCTTTCCCGTGCTGGTGCGCACGGGATCCCGCCTGTCGCAGCTGCGCTTCCGCTGTGGCGAAACACGGCTGGATGATGCCACGCTTGCGGCGGTTCATGCGCGCGAGACGATCGTGTCAGCAGCCACGCCATCATTTCAGGGCGGGGTGGCTGTCAGCGTCGATCTGGTCGGGTTTGATGGCCTGGTGGGCTATCGTGGCAAGCGTCACACCAGTCTGATCGATGTTGACCGTGTCAGCGCCTACACGCCGCGCGACTTCTGGGAGCCGATCCATTCGGATGGCTCGGGCGCGCTGATCCTTGACCCCGGCCAGTTCTACATTCTGGCGTCCAAGGAAGCTGTGCATGTGCCGCCGGACTATGCCGCCGAGATGACGCCCTTTGATCCGCTGGTCGGCGAGTTTCGCGTCCACTATGCTGGCTTTTTCGATCCGGGCTTCGGCCATGCGGCATCCGGTGGCTCCGGCGCACGTGCCGTGCTCGAGGTGCGCTCGCGCGATGTGCCCTTCATCATCGAGGATGGCCAGATTGTCGGACGGCTCGTCTACGAGAAGATGGCCAGCCGCCCTGAGGCGCTTTATGGCGCAGGCCTGAAGTCAAACTATCAAGGCCAGGCACTCAAGCTGTCGAAGCATTTCAGGCAGCCCTGATCTCAGCCAGCCTTGGCTTGGACGGCCTTCTGCAGGACAGCCATCTCGCTGCGCAGCGCCTGGATCTCCTCAAGCAAACGCTCATCCGTGCCTGCCGGGTGCGTCAGCTTTGGCTTGTCATCAGCCGTGACGTCATCAAGCGCCGTCACCACAACACCGATGAACAGGTTGAGGAACATGAAGGCCGACAGCACCATGAACAGGATGATGAAGAATGGCGCAAACGTGTGCCCCTTCTCGAGCAGCGGTTTGACGATGCCGTTCGACCAGTCATCGAAGGTCATGGACTGGAACAGCGTGTAACCCGACGCTGGAATGGAGCCAAACAGCTCCGGGTTTGTTGCGCCAAAAAGCTTTGTGCCCATCACGGCGAACACATAGTAGACGAGCAGCAGCAGCATGCTGATCGCGCCCATGCCAGGCATCGCGCCGATCAGGCCCGACACCACCTTGCGCAGTGATGGCACGACGGTGACAAGCCGCAAGGCGCGCAGGATCCGCAGCGCGCGCAGCACCGAGAGGCCCTCGCTGGTCGGCACCAGCGCGATGCCGATGACGAAGAGATCGAACAAGCTCCACGGATCCTTGAAGAAGGCGAAGCGCTTGACAACCATTCGGGCGACCAGCTCAACCACGAAGATCGCCAGAATGGCCTTGTCCAGCATCATCAGTGCCGGGCCATAGGCGGCCATGACTTCAGGCACTGTTTCCAGGCCCAGCGTGATGGCATTGACGACAATCAGGGCAATGATGATGCGTTCGGTCAGCGGATGGTCGACAAAGCGGGCGAGCATGGCAAGGTCCGTGGCTGGAAATCGGGTCTGATTGCGATTGAGGCGCATCTCGAAACGCTCTGCGCTTGCAGGTCAAGGCCCGAGAGCGCTATGAGGTGGATAAGGCGGGTGTAGTTCAGTGGTAGAACGTCAGCTTCCCAAGCTGAATGTC
>JAYWHQ010000524.1:0-2292 GCA_043777655.1 Allobosea sp.
GTTTCGCCATAAACCGGCAGGCGCGAATGGCCAGCCGTGCGAAACAGCGCCAGCAGCACACCGAGATTGGCATCTGCCGGCACGGAGATGATGTCGACACGCGGGATCATCACATCAGCCACTTTCAGCTCGCGCAGCTTCAGCACGTTTGAAAGCATGGCCCGCTCCTGCGGGCTGAGGTCGGCTATCTGGCTGCCTTGTGCCAGTGCGTCGGCAATGTCTTCGCGCACAGTGGCCGTGTCGCGCAGGCCAAGCCGCCCGAGAACACGCATCAGCCAGCTTTCCTGGGCTGGCTTTGGGCTGGTGCTGCTGGCCTGTCCGGCAGGGGTATTCATGCCGCTGACGGCCTTTCCTGTTGCTGATCGGCAGAGGTATCGCCTTCCGGAGCCTCAAGCTCAAGCCCTGAATAGGGATCGCCAATGCCAAGCCGCGCCAGTGCCGCAATCTCGCGCGCTTCCATGGCCTGTGCCTGTGCCTCGGTTTCGTGGTCCTCGCCCAGCACATGCAGCAGGCCGTGAATCAGCAGATGGCTGAGATGGTCGGGAAAAGTCTTGCCATCGGCCTGCGCTTCGCGCGCGATGGTTTCATAGGCCAAAACCAGATCGCCAAGCACGGGCGATTTCGCGATGCGATCAAGGTTTGCGGCTGGAAATGACAGGACGTTGGTTGGCTTGTCGAAGCCGCGCCATTCACGGTTGATCGCCCGGATGCGCACATCATCCGTCAGCAGGATGTTGAGCTCCGCGCCAGGCATCGGCTGGAAGGGTGCTTCGGCCAGTCCGGCGACGAGCGCGCGCGCTACGAGTGCATCGAGCTCGGGCAAGGCCTCCCAGACATCGGCCTCGATGTTGAGATCAGGCTGGATGGCGGGCCCCTTGGCCCGCCTGGTCGTTCGTCCGGGCTTCATCGGTTCAGTTTCACTCGCCTGCTCATGTGCGCACTCATTTGTCCGGCTTCACAGGCTTTGCGGCCCTGGCCGGTTTGGCGACTGAAGGCTTGTCCCTTGCGGGTTTCGCAGCAGCTGGCTTTGCAGCAGCAGGCTTCGCAGCGATCGACTTGGCTGTGTCCCGGGCCAGGGTCCGGTGCAGACCTGCAATGCCTTCTGCCTCGCTGGCGACGGCCTCGCCACCACGGAATGCATCGCGCTGCGCCCTTGAATCATCATCATAGGCCTTCACGATGCGCCGCACGAGTTCGTGCCGAACAACGTCGCCTTCATGAAAGCGCGTGTGCCCGATGCCTTCGACATGGCCAAGCAGCTTCACAGCCTCCTGCAACCCCGAGCGCTGGTTGGGCGGCAGATCGATCTGCGTCGGATCACCGGTGATGATCATGCGCGAGCCTTCGCCCAGCCGCGTCAGGAACATCTTCATCTGCATCGAGGTGGCATTTTGCGCCTCGTCCAGCAGCACGACGGCGTTGGTGAGCGTGCGTCCGCGCATGAAGGCCAGTGGTGCAATCTCGATCATGCCGGTCTGCAGGCCACGTTCGACATGGCGCGCTTCCATGAATTCATAAAGCGCGTCGTAGATCGGGCGCATGTAAGGGTCGACCTTTTCCTTCATGTCGCCCGGCAGAAAGCCCAGCCGCTCACCAGCTTCCACAGCCGGACGCGACAGGATCATCTTCTCCACGACGCCCTGCTCGATCAGCGCCACAGCATGGCCAACAGCCAGCCAGGTCTTGCCGGTGCCGGCAGGTCCTTCGGCAAAAACCAGCTCATGGCGCTTCAGCTGGCGCAAATAGGCATCCTGCGCCGCGTTGCGGGCACGCACCGGGCCACGCTTGCGCGTGACAATGGCATCGAACACCGATTTGCCAGCCACCTCGCTCGGAAAGAGCGAGCGCTGCACGGTGTGTTCCTCGATCGTGCCGTCAATGTCGCCCAGTGTGATCGTGCCGCCTGCCTTGATGCGTGCATAGAGCGTTTCCAGCACGCGTTTCGCCTGCTCGGCGGTCTCGCGCGGGCCCTTGATGGTGACATGGTTGCCGGTGGGGTTGGCGAGAACGCCCAGCCTGCGCTCGAGATGCGCAAGGTTCTGGTCGTATTGGCCGAAAACCAGACTTGCGAGCCGGTTATCGGCCAGCGCCAGCCTGATTTCGGCCGCCTCTCCCGGGCCCGGCTGAATCTTGGCCGAGGGCACAGCGGTGCTGGATGGAAATGAACCTTCCGGTTCGCGCGAAGACACCATGTCGGCTTTCACCAAGCTCTGTCGCTCCCTTGGGCCATTGCCGGGGCGGAGGCGGCAAGCTGGCCAAACAGGCTGTTTGATCCCGCCCGGTCGATTCGCA
>JAYWHQ010000525.1:0-2291 GCA_043777655.1 Allobosea sp.
TCCACGCCACCACAGGCCTCGCAGATCAGAAACGCGACAACCTCGTCAGCCGCATGCTCATGTGGGCAGGCGACGAAGGCATTGCGCGTGCTCAGCCGATGAACAAAGCCGTGCTCGACGAGAAAATCCAGCGCACGGTAGATCGAGATTGGTGCCACACGACGTCCCGCAGGCGGTGAAACGCGGTCAGCAATGTCATAGGCACCCAGTGGCCGGTGATCGGCGAGCAGCGCTTCCAGAACTTTGCGGCGAATGGTGGTCAGACGCGAGCCCACCAGCTTGCAGCGCAGTTCAGCCCGGTCCAGCAAGGCAACCGCATGACCCGCATGGTCAGCCGCATGCCGACAGCCCGCCGGATGAACGTGCGCGCCGGAATGATCCTGCAGATGAATATCAGCCTTCATGAGCACGGTTTTAGCGGCAGCGAAGACCGAAGGCAAAGCATGATCCGTCATCTCTTTGGCCCTCAGGGTTCCGGTGCATAGACGCAGACTGTCCTGATCTCTGCATCCTCGAGCGTGCGTGTGACGGACACCTGATAGCGGGCCAGTTCGAGGAGCCGCTCTTTTGGCAGGTAAGCGCGGCCCGGGTCTCCGATCAGCACGCGTGCGCCGCGCGCGACCAGCTGCATGAGCCAGTCCATGACGCGCTGAGCCAGCGCGCGTTCATAGCAGATGTCGCCCGCCAGAATGACATCCCAGCCCTGATCGGTTCCGATCAGCTCCGCGTCCGTTGCTTCCAGCACAACCGCATTGGCCCGGGCGTTCAGGCCGATCGCGGAGAGCGCAAAGGCGTCGATGTCGCAGGCCTGCACATGGGCGGCACCTGCCCGTGCTGCTGCAATCGCCACCAGCCCGGAGCCACTCGCAAAATCGAGCACGCGCTTGCCGCGCACCTCATCGGGATGGTCGAGAATGAAGCGCGCGAGCCCCTGTCCGCCGGCCCAGGCAAAGGCCCAGAAGGGTGGCGGCAGGCCAATCTCGCCCAGTTCATCCTCCGTCTTTTGCCAAAGTTCGGTGGCTTCATCCGCCACATGCAGGCACAGAACAGGGACATGCGGCACTGGCAGAAGCCGGGTATGGGCCAGAATGAAGGCCTCGCGGGCCTCAGGCGTCATCATGCCAACGCGACCAGAAGGATGCCCGTCATGCCAGAATGCCGCCCGGCGGCACGCCCAGCATGTCGCGCCACAGGCCCTTCACGCCATCCATCACGTCGCGCTCGGTAAAGCCGTCGAGCACACGGTTGCGTGCCGATTGCCCCATCCGCTCAACCAGCATGGGCGAGCGTGAAAGCGTGACAAGCGCCCGCGCCATGGCGGCATGATCGTCAACCGGCACCAGCATGCCGTCGAGCCCGTCACGCACGAAGCTGCGACAGCCCGGCACATCGGTGGTCAGCACAGGCCGTCCGCAAGCCGCACCCTCCAGAATGGTGCGCGGCAGGCCTTCGCCGCCGCGCGAAGGCAGGCAGCAGATGTGATGGTTGCGCCAGACCTCGCCGACATCGCGCGTCGGGCCATGCCAGGAAATGCCCGGCAACTTGGCCCAGTCGCGCAGCAGCGCCTCGGGGATCGCCTTTGGATTGGAAGGATCCGGCGCACCATAAAGCGAGAGCTGGACATTCGCACCGCTGATGCGCGCCTGTGTCACGGCGGTCACGGCGACATCGATGCCCTTGGACCACAGCATCCGCGCCACCACCGCCACCTTGAGCGGCACGGGCGGCGGCATCGGATCCGGCATCAGCATCAGCGGATCAACGCCCGCACCACCCACCACCGTGACCTTGGCCGCATTGGCAGGGTTGAGACCGAGCGTTACCGGATCATCGGTGTTCTCGAAGAGATAGCGCACCTGCGGGCCTTCAAGCGCGAGGCTCAGCCCCAGCCGGACGCCCAGCCGGGCAAAATCGGCGGCAACGCCCTTGCGTGCCCCGATCAGTCCCAGACCTGTCAGCGCATAGACCCGGCGATGGATGCCTGACAGCCGTCCCGCCAAACCCGCGACAGCCATGGGCTTCAGCGCGATGCAATGCAGGATGTCGGGCTGCTCGGCCTGCAGAATGGCTTGCATCGCCGTGACCTGCCGCATGATCGCGAAGGGCGAAAGCGAGCGCCGCTCCGCCTCCAGCGCCACAAGCCTGATGCCGGCCGCTTCCAGCACGGCCCGGTGCCGCCGCTCGCGGGCCACGACCACGACCTCGAAATCCATCTCCCGCGCCACCCGCGCCATGGGCAGGAAATGCGAGGCGAAGAACCAGTCTTCCGTGACAGCAAACAGGATTTTGGG
>JAYWHQ010000526.1:0-7651 GCA_043777655.1 Allobosea sp.
CGGGGCTTTCGGGCAGGGCTACGCGCCTGGCGGCTTCCGTGGGCAGCGCCAGCCTTCCATGCGTGATCCCGTGATCCCCAGTGCCGGCTTTGCGCATTCGCGGCTGATGCTGCGTTCGGCTTCGTTTCAGGGTCGGGAGAGCCCGCGTGAGGCATTCATCCTGCTGGCGCTCGCGGCTCATTCAGCGCTGCTGCATGAATTTGCCGATGAGCTGGCGGAATTGCCGCTGGTCGGACAACCGGCTGAGCGGGTGCGGCAGGCCATTCTCGATGCGCTGACCGAGACGGGCTTTGACGCGGAGCGATTCGGCCAGCGTCGCGCGCAGCCTGCGATGCAGCAGGCTTTTGGCGCGTTGGAGGCTGTTCTGAGCCCCGGCGATGGCCAGCATCTGGCGCCGGATGCCGACCCGCATGCGGTTTCCGGTGCGATTCGTCAGGCCTTCTCCTTGCATCAGCGGGCTTACACGTTACATAGCGAACTGAAGGCAGCAGAACGTGCGCTGGCTGAAGACGCGACCGAGGCAAATTTCGCCTGGATCAAGGACGTGAAGGCCCGCCTCGAACATGTCGGGGATATCAAGGCCAACATCGACGATTGACGGGTGTTTCGTGTGTTTCAGCGGGTGCAGAATTTCTTCTGCCTCTTGAGATGGTTTACGGTTCGTTAGCTGCTTATCGGCTCCATCTGACTTGAGGGAATCACACGGGGTGTCGCGAGCTGGTCCTTCAGCCGCGCTGCCCTTTTCTGCGTCTCGCCGCGCCCTATCTGGTGTGGCAGGCCAACGTTGAATGGAGCGCTGCCAGATGGCGACAAAGGCGATCGAGCGGGACAAGGCCGAGAACACCGGCAAGGATGGCGCGCCGCAGGCTGACGGGCCGCTGCTGGACCTGACCGATCAGGCCGTCAAACGCATGATCAAGCTCGCCAAGAAGCGTGGCTATGTCACCTATGACGAGCTGAACGAGGTGCTGCCCTCCGAGGAGTTCTCCTCCGAGCAGATCGAGGATGTGCTGGGCCAGCTGAGCGAGCAGGGCATCACCGTCGTTGATAATGAAGACCCGGAAGCCTCTGGCGAAGAGCGCGAAGGCGCCAAGGCGGCAGCCTCTGCCAACAGCTCCGGCGATGACGAGGAAGAGGGCGAGAACGCTGTCGACCAGCCGCGCTCGACGCTGCCGACCGAGGTCAAGCGCAATCTCGAGCCGACCGAGCGCACTGACGATCCGGTGCGCATGTATCTGCGCGAGATGGGCTCGGTCGAGCTTCTGTCGCGCGAAGGCGAAATCGCCATTGCCAAGCGCATCGAGGCTGGCCGCGAGGCGATGATCGCGGGGCTTTGCGAAAGCCCGCTGACCTTTCAGGCCATCATCATCTGGCGTGACGAGCTGGTGGAGGGCAAGGTTCTCCTGCGCGACATCATCGATCTCGAAGCCACATATGCCGGGCCGGAAGCCAAGGCCCCGCCCAAGGTCGATTCGCCTGATGATCTGCCCGGTGTGCTCGCTGGTGCGCCGGCCCCCGTCATCAAGCCTGTCGGCGAGGATGGCGAGGAGGTCCCGGCCGCCGATCTGCCGAGCGATCTTGACGACGACGACATGGAAAACAACGTGTCGCTCTCGGCCATGGAAGCCGAGCTGAAGCCGCGCGTGCTCGAGACGTTCGATTCCATCGCCGACAACTACAAGAAGCTGCGCCGCCTGCAGGACCAGAATGTCGAGGGCAAGCTCAACAACGAGAAGCTCTCGCCAGCGCAGGAGCGCAAATACAAGAAGCTGAAGGAAGAGATTGTCGCGGCGGTCAAATCACTTTCGCTGAACAACAACCGCATCGAGGCGCTGGTCGAGCAGCTTTACGACATCAACAAGCGGCTCATCAGCCAGGAAACGCGCCTCCTGCGTCTGGCCGAAAGCTATGGCGTGGGCCGCGAAGACTTCCTCAAGCAGCATGTCGGCGGCGAGCTGGACCCCAAGTGGCTGCTGCGCGTCTCCAAGCTGGGCGGCAAGGGCTGGAAGGATTTCGTCGCTTCTGAAAAGGACCGGATCAAGGATCTGCGCGAGGACATCCACCTGCTCGCCTCCGAGACCGGGCTGGAAATCCAGGAATTCCGCAAGATCGTGCTGATGGTCCAGAAGGGCGAGCGCGAGGCCCGGCAGGCGAAGAAGGAAATGATCGAGGCCAACCTGCGCCTCGTGATTTCCATCGCCAAGAAATACACCAATCGCGGCCTGCAATTCCTCGATCTCATCCAGGAAGGCAATATTGGCCTGATGAAGGCGGTCGACAAGTTCGAGTATCGCCGCGGCTACAAGTTCTCGACCTATGCCACATGGTGGATCAGGCAGGCGATCACGCGTTCCATCGCGGATCAGGCCCGCACCATCCGCATTCCCGTGCACATGATCGAGACGATCAACAAGATCGTGCGCACCTCGCGCCAGATGCTGCACGAGATCGGCCGCGAGCCGACCCCGGAAGAGCTGGCCGAAAAGCTGGCCATGCCGCTGGAAAAGGTGCGCAAGGTCCTGAAAATCGCCAAGGAGCCGATCAGCCTTGAAACGCCCATTGGCGACGAGGAAGATTCGCATCTGGGCGATTTCATCGAGGACAAGAACGCGATCCTGCCCATCGATGCTGCGATCCAGTCCAACCTGCGCGAGACGACCACCCGCGTGCTGGCCTCGCTCACGCCGCGTGAAGAGCGCGTGCTGCGCATGCGCTTCGGCATCGGCATGAACACCGACCACACGCTGGAAGAAGTGGGCCAGCAGTTCTCGGTGACCCGAGAGCGCATCCGCCAGATCGAGGCGAAGGCTTTGCGCAAGCTGAAGCATCCGTCACGGTCACGGAAGCTGAGGAGCTTTCTGGACAATTGAGGGTGGTAGATGCCGACGATTGCGCAGTTTTATGGCATCATCATCTCGATGTATTGGCGTGACCACGCGCCGCCGCATTTTCATGCAAATTACAGCGGCGCAAAGGCCGTTGTGCGCATTGAAGACGGTGAAGTGATTGCCGGCAGCCTTCCACCCAATGCGCGTCGTATCGTCCGGGAGTGGGCGCTGGCGCGGCAGGCCGAGTTGGGGCAGAATTGGCTCCGTGGAGATAAACGTCAGCCGTTCCTGAGAATTCCGGGGCCCGATCATGAGTGACTTCCCGATGGTAGACGTCATCAAGGTGAAAGCCATGCCCGGCTATCGCCTGTGGCTTGCGTTCAGCGACGGGAGCGAAGGCATTGCCGATCTCAGCGCGGACATCAGTCACGGTGGCGAGATGGTCGACGCTCTTGCCGATCAGGCGGAGTTTGCGCGCGTTTTCGTCGAAGAAGGTGTGCCGACCTGGCCGAACGGTTTCGATGTGGATGCGATCGCGCTCTATATGGGCTTGCGGGAGGCGGGGCAGTTGAAGCGTCGTCTTGCGGCTGAATTAGCCGAGAATGCATCTGCCAGATAGAGGCAAAGGCACTGCGCAAGCTGAAGCACTCGAGCCGCTCACGGTAGCTGAGGAGCTTTCTGGACAATTGAGGGTGGGCTAGTCATAGACCGCCCGCCGGTTGGCGACTCGCAGCACCAGCACAGTGACCGTTTGGTCTTGGATGCTTGTGATGATGCGGACATCTCCAACCCGATAGCGCCACAGACCCTTGAGATCGCCGGTTAGGGCTTTGCCAAAGCGGCGCGGGTCTTCAGGTGTCGCGATCCGCTTGCGCAGATAGTTCAAAACCTGCTGGCGTTCTGCGCCACCAAGTGCGCGCAATTCTTTGGCTGCATCGGCGTCGAAATCAACGCGCCATGGCTCACCTGCTGACATTTGGCGCGATCAGGACTTCGCTGGATTTGGCCGCGTCTCGCCTTCCAGTGCCTCCAGCGACACCCTTTCGCCGCCGCGCTCCAGCCGGTCGAGCGCGAGATAGCCATCCTCGATCTCTTCGAGATGGCGCAGGATCGCTTCGCGCGCATAGTAACTCTTGGTTCGGCCCGTGCGCGCTGCCAGCTTTTCCAGCCGCGTCTCGATGTCTTCGGGCAATCTCAGCGCCAGCATCAGAGTCTCCTTTGCTATACGTGTATAGCGTTTGAGAGATCGAAACAACAGGCTAAAGACAAAGCGCGCCTGGCTCTCGACAATCGGGCTTCGCATTGCGATTGTCGCGTTCTGCAAGGAACCCCACCCATGTCCCTCGAATTCCTCTTCACCACGCTCATCGTCGTCGCTTCGCCGGGCACGGGCGCGGTTTACACCATTGCGACCGGTCTCGGGCGCGGGGGTAAGGCCAGCGTCGTGGCGGCGTTTGCCTGCACGCTGGGCATCATTCCGCATCTCATCGCTGCCATGATGGGGCTGGCAGCCCTGCTGCACACTTCGGCGCTGCTGTTCGATCTCGTGAAATATGCAGGCGTCGCCTATCTGCTCTGGATGGCCTGGCAGACGTTGCGGGAGAAGGGCGCGATGCGCATGGAGGCTGATCCATCACCGCGCAGTGGCTGGCGGGTGATTGTCGATGGCATCGCGCTCAACCTGCTGAACCCGAAGCTCTCAATCTTCTTCGTCGCCTTCCTGCCCCAGTTCATGGACAAGAATACTGCGAGTCCGCTGGTTGAGATGCTGAGCTTGAGCGCCGTGTTCATGGGCATGACTTTCGTCATTTTCGCGCTTTATGGCTTGTTCGCCGCAGCCATGCGCGACCATGTCATCAGTCGCCCGGCGGTGATGGCCTGGCTGCGCCGCTCATTCGCTGCCGCCTTTGGAGCGCTGGCTGCCAAGCTGGCGCTGACCGAGCGCTGAGGGGAAAAAGCCCATGTCCTTCTTCAAGAAACTCTTCGGCGGCGGCAAGTCGGCTGAACCTGAAACGCCAAAAGGCCCAACGCTGGAGCATGCGGGCTTTCTCATCCGCGCGACGCCGTTTCGCGATGGCGGGCAGTTCCAGCTCTCGGGCATCATCGAAAAGGAGATTGGCGGCGAGCTGAAGACCCACAGCTTCATCCGCGCCGACAAGTTTCCTTCTTTTGAGGATGCCGCGCAATTTGCTCTGACCAAGGGCCGCCAGATCATCGACGAGCGCGGTGACGCGATGTTTGGCTGATCGCCGCTTAATCTTCCCGCGTCAGCTTCGGCGGCACGGGCCTGGGGCGGCCCTCGTCATCCACGGCGACGAAGACGAAGGTGGCCTCTGTCACCTTGTCGCGATGCATCGTCTGGAAGCGCTGCGCCCAGGCCTCGATATGAATCGTCATCGAGGAGCGGCCGACACGCTCCACATCGGTGTAGACGCAAAGCACATCGCCCACCTTCATCGGCTGGTGGAAGGTCATGGCATCGACCTTGACGGTGACGACGCGCCCTTGCGCGCGCTCCACACCGGCAATGCCGCCTGCCTGGTCCATGCGCGCCATCACCCAGCCGCCGAAGATGTCGCCATTGGCGTTGGTGTCGGCGGGCATGGCGCTGATGCGCAAAGTCAGTTCACCGCGCGGCTTGATAGGGGCAATCTGGTCAGTCATCGCGGCTCCTGGTGTCTTCGACATGAAAGGCATGCATCACCCGGTGCAGCAGCGGCGCCAGTGCAAGTCCGGTTGCCACCACAATGAACAGGCCCGAGAACAGGGCATAGAGGCCGGCAAAGACCTTTCCACCCGTGGTCTTCAGCTCCGCCACTGGCCCCATGCCGGACAAGATCATCGCGGCGTTCAAGAAGGCATCGGTGGTGCTCATGCCTTCGGTCAAGCCATAGCCCGCCATGCCGATGGCGAGGCCGCCAACTGCCAGCATAAGCCAGAGCGAGAGCGCGCGCACCATCCGCCACAGGAAACTGTGCACAGGGATGACTTTCTCGCTGCGGTGCTCGAACTGGGTGATGCCGCGCATGGCTGGCTTGCTGCCTCCGGTCCTTGGCTTCAAAGCGCCTTCCTGACAAGCGCGGCACCTTCCGCCAGCGCTTTCAGTTTGGCATAAGCGACGTTGGTGGGCATCGGCGCCATGCCGCAATTGGTGCAGGGGTAGAGCTTCTCTGGCGCGACAAAGGCCATGGCGGCGCGAATTGTGTCGGCCACCTGTTCGGGCGTCTCGACCGTGTCAGACGCGACATCGATGGCGCCCACCAGCACATCCTTGCCCTTCAGCAGACCCATCAGCTCGATCGGCACGCGCGAGTTGCGGCATTCAAGCGAGACCTGATCGATGCGGCTGGCAGCGATGACCGGGAAGGTCTCCTCATAATGGCGCCATTGCTCGCCAAGCGTGCCCTTCCAGTCGATGTTGGCCTTGATGCCGTAGCCATAGCAGATGTGGATGGCCGTGGTGCAGGTCAGCCCCAGCGCCGCGCGCTCGACTGCCGCCATGCCCCATTCGGCGACCAGTGGCATGTAGACATTGAAGGCCGGCTCATCGAACTGCACGACATCGACGCCGAGCCTCTGCAGCTCAAGCGCTTCCTCGTTCAGCACTTCGGCAAAGGCAAAGGCGAGGTCTTCGCGGCGGCCATAATGGGCGTCGGCAATGGTGTCGACGATGGTCATCGGGCCGGGCAGGGTGAACTTCAGCCGCTTCGCCGTGTGCTGGCGCGCGGCATGGGCTTCCGCGCCATGAACCGGGCCCTTGCGGCGGATCTTGCCGGTGACAGTCGGCACCTCCGCCGTGTAGCGGTTGTTGCGGATGCCCATCAGCGTCTTCTTCTCGAAATCGATGCCTTCGAGATTGGCCAGAAAGCCATGGACGAAATGCACGCGTGCCTGCTCGCCATCGCCAACGATGTCGAGGCCAGCATCTTCCTGCAGCTTGATGGCCAGCACGGTCGCATCGAGCTTGCCCTGTTCGAGAGCGGCGCCCTCCAGCTTCCAGGGCGCCCAGAGCTTCTCCTGCTCCGCCAGCCAGAGGGGTTTGGGCAGCGAGCCGGCGAGCGTGGTGTGCAGCATGTTTGGATCCTCAAGGCGTGAATTTCGACATTGGCGAGGATGGCCGCGGCGTCAAGCGCATCAACCCGAATGACTTGTGTCTCGTCTGTTGTGGTGCTATTTTCTTGCATACTATAAGGTATGTTATGGAGAGAAAAATGAATATCTGGCTCGCGGCAGCGGCAGGAACTTCTGCCATGACCTGCCTTGTCCACCTGATCATGGGGGGTCGTGAGATTGCGGCCCGTCTGCTTGCCGCCGATCTGCATGTCGTGGTCAAGCACACCATGTATTTCTGCTGGCATTTCGTCACAATCGCCATTGCCGGGCTTGCCATCGGCTTCGCGGTGGCCGCCACTGGCCGAAGCAATCAGGACCTTGCCTGGTTCATGACGATCGGATCGGGCCTGTTTTGCATTCTGAACATCGCGCTGATCGTCAAGTTCGGGCTGAACTGGCGCCACCATCCGCAGTGGTTGCTGTTCTTGCCGGGGTTTGCCTTCGGGCTTGCAGGTCTGCTGGCATGAGCGAGCGGTTTGATCGTATGGCGTGGCTTGCACTTGGGCTGAAGGCGCTGGCCGCAGGCGGGCCGGAAACGCTCACGATCGCAGCGCTCTGTCAGCGTGCGGGGAAGACGCGAGGTTCCTTCTATTTCCATTTCGATGGCATCGACGCCTTTCATGTGGCGCTGGCCGAGCATTGGCGCGTCGAGTTCACCGAGAAGGTGATCGAGCGCGTCGAGAAGAGCGGTACTGCCCGCGAACAGCTGG
>JAYWHQ010000527.1:0-7646 GCA_043777655.1 Allobosea sp.
CGATAGGCCTGCGCTGGACCCGTTGCGAAAGGCGCAACAAACGCAGCCAGATCCGACGCAAAACTCGCATCCTCGAACACGCGATAGACCAGCCCCATCGCTTTGGCATCATCGGCGCTTACACGGTCACCGGTCAGCGCCAATGCCAGCGCCAGCTTCGAGCCCACAATACGCGGCAAGAGCCATGTGCCACCGGCATCAGGCACCAGCGCGATTTTCGAGAATGCCTCCTGAATGTAAGCCGACTTTGCTGCGACGACGATGTCGCAGGCCAATGCCAGATTGGCGGCCGCGCCCACAGCCGGGCCATTGATCGCCGCCACAGTGATCTTTGGATAGGCCATCAGCCGGAGCGCGAGCGGGTTATAGTCGCGCGCCAAGGGCGGGCCGAGATCGAGCCTGCCATTGGCATCGCGTGGCAGATCCTCGGTCAGGTCCTGCCCAGACGAGAAGGCTCGCCCCGCGCCGGTGAAGATGACCACGCGCACGCTGTCATCGGCCTCTGCCCTGTCCAGCCCATCTCGGAAGCCCGCATGCATGGCAGCATTGAAAGCATTCAGCTTGGACTGCCGGTTCAGCGTGATGGTGGCAACACCATTGGCGCTGGAATAGAGCGTGGCGGGTTCGGACATCGGACGGCTCCAGATGGTTTAGTCATGAACGATACCTCAGCCATCTGCGCCCGTCTATGGCTGCGAGACATCCGCTGCGAGCACGCGGCGGCTCATGTTCGGGGCAGGTGCACGCGAGATGTTGCCATCGCAATACCATTGCGCGCCGCCATCACTGTGCTTGCGCGGATTGCCCGGTTCGATGGTGGCCAGCGCATTGATGCGGCGGTTCTCGACATTCTTCAACACATAAAGCCGCTCGGTCAGCTCCACGGTGAAGCAATGCACCGTGCGCTCATTGGGAGGGCCGTAATAGTAGCAGACAGCCGTTTCGGTTGTGGTCCAGCACGCATCGCGGTTTTCCTGCCAGCCATTGTTGCCGAGCGCGCGTCCATCCGGATGGTGATACTCGGTGAACAGACCGCCGCCGAGATAGCGCCCGCTGACCGTGTTGCCCTCGAAAAGGGCGCGCACCCGGTCACCGGGGATCGGCTCGGAAGCACTGGCAGCCAAGGGCAAAAGCAGCAGAAAAAGGGTCAGCAGACGCAGCACGTTTCTGGTGGCTTTCGGCAAAGACGCCAGAAGTTCATCACGCATTTTCGCTGCGAGCGAAAGGCAGGATGCGCATGCGCTTCCTGTTCGCGGCATAGATCGCGTTCGCCACTGCCGGGCCAATGGGTGGCACGCCCGGCTCGCCAACACCGGTGGGGCCGGCCGTCGACTTGACGATGTGCACCTCGATCTTTGGCATCTCGGCGATGGTCAGTGTCGGATATTCGGCAAAAGTGCCCTGATCGACCGCGCCCTTGGTCAGGGTCAATTGCGAATTCAGGACCGCGCCCAGGCCAAAGCCGATGCCACCCTCGATCTGCGCGCGGATGATGTCAGGGTTGACGGCGATACCGCAATCGATGGCGCAAACAACGCGCTCCACCTTGATCTTGCCGGACGCATCAACCGAAACCTCAGCCACCTGCGCGACGTAACTCGAAAAGGATTCAGCAACGGCCACGCCCCGGAAGCGCCCGGCGGGGAGGGGTTGCGTCCAGCCCGCCTTCTCGGCAGCGAGCTTCAGCACAGCCGCATGGCGAGGATGCTTGGCCAGCATGCCGAGACGATAGGCCACCGGGTCCTTGCCAGCAGCTTCCGCCAGCTCGTCAATGAAGGTCTCGACCACAAATGACGTGTGCGTCGAGCCGACCGCACGCCACCACAGCACGGGCACGCCGGTGGTCGTGGTGGTGAGGTCCACCTTGATGTTGGGGATGTCGTAGGGAATGTTGTTGGCACCCTCGACCGATGTCGGGTCGACACCATTGGTCACCATCATGCCCTCGAAGGGCGTGCCGGCAACGATCGACTGGCCAACGATATGGTTTTCCCACGCCACGATCTTGCCGCTGGCATCGAGGCCTGCCTTGACGCGATGCACATAGGCGGGGCGGTAGCGCCCGCCGCGCATGTCATTGTCGCGCAGCCACTGCACCTTGACCGGGGCTTTCCAGCCGATGGCTTTTCCGATGGAAACCGCTTCCGTGATGATGTCGCCGTCCATTACCGCACGGCGGCCAAAACCACCGCCCGTCTTCATGACATGCATCGTCACCTTGGCGGGCGCGACATCGGCAATGTTGGCGGCCAGCGCCTGATACAGGTCCGGCATCTGGTGCCCGCCCCAGACCTCGAGCGTGCCATCGGCATTCTTGCGCGCCACGGCGTTGAGCGGCTCCAGCGCCGCATGGGCGAGATAGGGAAACTCGAAGGTCTGTTCCATCATCTTTGCAGAGGCAGCAAAACCCTTGGCAACATCGCCCTCGCGCCTTGCATTGGCCTTGCCGGGCCCCGTTGACAGCTTGCGATACTCGCTTGCGAGATCAGCACTGGAGCGCTTCTCGGCCTTGGCATCGTCCCAGACAATGGCGCCATCCATCGCCTCGCGGCCCTTCATCGCCGACCACATGTCACCGGCAACGACGGCCACCCCGCGCGGCACGGCGACGACATCCACTACGCCCTTGACCGCTTTGGCTTTGGCCGCATCGAAGGATTTCAGCGTCGCGCCAAACAGGGGCGGGTGGATCATCACCGCCGTCAGCATGCCCGGCAGTTTCACATCGATGGTGAACATCTCCTTGCCAGTCGATTTCGCCACAGCGTCGAGGCGCGGCAGCGTCTCGTTGCCGATCATGGCCCAGTCAGCCGGGGCTTTCAGCTTCGGGTTTGAAGGTGCCGTCTGCATCGCGGCCTTGGCTGCAAGCTCGCCAAAGCTGGCCTTTTTGCCATTGGCATGGCTCAGCACGCCGCGCTCGATCTTGACCTCGGAAGCGGGCACCGCCCAGTCGCTGGCAGCAGCCATCACCAGCATCTCGCGTGCAGCAGCGCCAGCCTTGCGGTAGCGGTCAAAAGACGATGTCAGCCCGGTGGAGCCTCCGGTGCCCTGGATCATGCCGCCCCAGGCAATGTTGCCATAGGCTTTGGGGTTGCCCGAGGCGCCTTCTGCCCGCATCTGCGACCAGTCAGAGCCCAGTTCCTCGGCCACAAGCGTGGCGCAGGCGTGATAGATGCCCTGACCCATATCGAGATGCGCCACCAGCACCGTCACCATATTGTCGGGCGTGATGCGCAGATAAGGCGAGAGCGTGCGGGCTGTTGTGATGCCCTGCGCCAGCGCCGGGCCGGCACCTGAAAAGCCGACCGCGAGCCCGCCACCGATCGCGGCAGAACCCAGCAGGAAGCCGCGTCTTGTCGCTTTCGAGCGCTTTGCGTCCGAAACGGGGCTCGCTGCAGCGAGGGCATTCATGAGATGAGGCAGCATGTCTGGCTCCTTGGGTTTCGGGCCGAAATTCAACAGGGGCAGAGCGCCGGATCAGACATCCAGCAGGCGGGCCGCTTCATGGATGGCGCCGCGGATGCGCTGGTAGGTGGCGCAGCGGCACAGGTTGCCCGACATGGCCGCGTCGATGTCGGCATCGCTGGGCTTCCGGTTGGTCTCCAGCAGAGCCGCTGCCGACATGATCTGGCCTGACTGGCAATAGCCGCATTGCGCGACCTCCAGCTTGATCCAGGCAGCGGTGACTGCACCGCCGACCTTTCCTGCCAGGCCTTCGATGGTCGTGACCTTCTGGCCCGCAATGCTGGAAATCGGCGTCACGCAGGATCGCGTGGCAACGCCATCCACCAGCACTGTGCAGGCACCGCATTGCGCGGCCCCGCAGCCAAATTTCGTGCCTGTCAGATCGAGATGATCGCGCAATGCCCAGAGCAGGGGCATATCGGGGTCAACATCAAGCTTGCGTGTGGTGCCGTTCAGAATGATCTCGGTCATGACAAGCGTCCCCGTCTTTTGCAGCGCAACTCGATGACCGGAGCGCGCGCTTCGATTATGGCCTCAGTGAGATGGTTCTGGCTCTGGAACAATTCCAGTGAGGCGCCTGGCAATATTCTGGATAAGGCAAACTGTCGCAGTTTTCATCTGCGCCGTGCCTCGCCGGAGTTTTGTATCCGCCAATCTGCTGGCTTGTCGAATGTCAGCCCCCAGATGCCGCGCCGTGCCGTGCGCGCTTCACGTTCTTCGCCATCATAATTGCCAAAAGCCACGGCCTGCCCGTCGCGCACCATTTGCGCGTTCAGATCGCGGTCGCCGATCCGGCAGCGTCCCAGCGCCCGCTGGTAGCGGTCGCGTCCCTCGATGGCGCAAGTCAGCGGCCCGGCCTTGAGCAAGGCGGCCAGATGGCGACGCGCATTGCGGCCGCATTGCAGCTCGCGCCCGTCCGGATGTCTGCAGGTCTGCTGGTATTCAGGTGCATCCAGCCCCTTCAGGCGGATTTCCTCGCCCGACAATCGGATAGAGTCGCCATCAATCGCCTCGCCAAACCCGGTGATTTCGGGTGCAGACCCGAGCTTCAGCTGCAAGACAGCGGCGCCGAGGGCCAGCAGCCCGATCAGCCCCAGGGCCACAACAAGGTCGACGCCGCGCGGCAGACGCCAACGCCCGGAAACTTTTTGGAAAGGCCCGAATCCTGAAGGTCGCATCAGGCAAGCCTTAACGATTTCCTGACAGTTTGGGAGGGCCGGAACCGCAAGGGCGCTTCCGACTGAGGTGGCTTGGCCAACATCATGGCAGACGTAACGTCAGACAGGGGATCGCGCGGGCGCCTTCAGGACCCGCAGATGCTTGCGCGCCGCAAGGTGATGTCGCGTGAGGTCAAGCAGGTCCGTGAGAAGCTGACATCGTCAAACGGGCTGAACCGCGCTTTCGAGCTCGAGCTCGTTCGCATTTTTGCCGGCAAGCACCAGCATGGTGCCTGGGCCAATATTGGCCTCGCCATGGCGATTGCCATGCTGGCCAGCATCTGGACGCCCAGCTACATCGTCGGCGTCTGGCTGGCGACGGTCGTACTGACAACCTTGCCAAAAATCTTCCTGACGCGCCGCTTCCTTGCCGAGGAGCCCGAGACGGCGCAAGCGAAGCTGAACAGCTGGCGCCTCATCTTCACCACGCTCGACGTCCTGAATGGCCTGTCGTGGGCGCTGATGCTGATGCTGTTCACATCGGTCGAATCGCCAGGCAGCCGCGTTTTCGTGCTGTGCGCCCTGCTGATTTCGGGCGCCACCGCCGTCATGCTGTCGGCCACCATTCCTGCGGCCGTCTATGCCAGCCTTGCCCCGGTCGCGGTCGGCATCGGCATGTTCTTTGCCCGCAGCCGCGACATTGATGCCGCCACCATCGCCATGATGGCTGCCGCCGCGCAGGTCTTCTTCGTTTATCTGGCGCACAGGCTCTACCAGAACGCGCTGGAAACACTCGAATCGCGCGCCGAAAAGGATGCGCTGATCGGCGAACTCGAGACCGCCAAGGCCAATTCCGACACCGCCCGCCGCAAGGCCGAGGATGCCAACCTCGCCAAGTCACGCTTTCTGGCGACGATGAGCCATGAATTGCGCACACCGCTCAATGCCATTCTGGGCTTCTCGGAGGTGATGAAGCATGAGGTTTTCGGGCCCCATGCCAGCGCCGCATACAAGGAATATTCCGGCGATATTCACAGCTCGGGCCAGCATCTGCTCAACCTCATCAACGAGATCCTCGATCTGTCGCGCATCGAGGCGGGCAAGTACGAGCTAAACGAGGATGCCGTCAGCCTTGGGCATGTCGCTGAAGATTGCCGCCACATGCTCAACCTGCGCGCCAAGGCCAAGAGCCAGACCATCAAGGAAGCCATCGAGCCGACCTTGCCCAAGATATGGGCAGACGAGCGCGCCATCCGCCAGGTGATGCTGAACATTCTGTCCAACGCGATCAAGTTCACGCCCGAGGGCGGCGAGATCATCATCAAGGTGGGCTGGACGGCCAATGGTGGGCAATATGTCTCTGTCACGGATACCGGCCCCGGCATTCCGGAAGAGGAGATCGCCACCGTGCTGCAGAGCTTTGGCCGTGGTACGCATGCCATCAAGACGGCCGAAGAGGGCTCAGGCCTCGGTCTGCCCATCGTCAAGGGTCTGGTCGATCTGCATGGCGGCGGCTTCACGCTGAAGTCCAAGCTGCGCGTCGGCACCGAAGTCACCGTGACCCTGCCGCCGGACCGGGTGATGGATACGCTGCCAGCGGTGCGCGAAACACCCGACCGGCGTCGCGCCTGAACTCAGTCCCTTGTGATGACGCTGGACTGACTGCGCCTTGCAGCTCAGGCCTTGCAGCTCAGGCCTTGCGGCTCACACCGGCCTGACCGAACGTCGCCATGCCATTGTGGCAGGCCGCTGCCGCCTTCACCATGGCAGCAGCGAGCGCGGCACCGGAGGCCTCGCCCAACCGCATGTCGAGCGCCAGAAGTGGCACCTTTCCGAGCCGCGCCAGCACATCGGCGTGCGCGCCTTCGGCTGACAGGTGGCCTGCCAGGCAATGATCGAGCGCGGAGGGTTCAAGCGCGTGCAGCACCGCTGCGGCGGCGGTCACCACATATCCATCAAGAATCACCGGGATGCGCTGAAGGCGCGCGGCAATGATCGCGCCTGCGATGGCGGCAATCTCGCGGCCGCCGAGGCAGCGCAGAATTTCAAGCGGATCACCAAGTGCTGCGCGATGCCGGTCCAGCGCCAGCTCCACTGCCATGCGCTTGCGCGCAAGGCCCGTGTCATCCACGCCCGTGCCGCGCCCGCACCAGGCCTTCGCGCCACCGCCATAGAGTGCGGCATAGATGGCTGCAGCCGATGTGGTGTTGCCGATGCCCATCTCGCCAAGACACAGAAGGTCTGCGCCGCCAGCCAGCGATTCCATGCCGAAGGCCATGGTGGCAACGCAGGATTTCTCGTCCATCGCCGGTTCGCGCGTGATGTCGCCGGTCGGCATGTCGAGCGCCAGATCGAAGACCTTGAAGCCAAGGTCGAAGGCCGCGCAAATCTGGTTGATGGCCGCGCCACCGGCGGCAAAATTCTCCAGCATCTGCTGCGTCACGGCTGGCGGATAAGCCGAGACGCCCTGGGCCGCCACGCCATGATTGGCGGCAAAGACGCAGACCAGAGGTCGGTCTACACGCGGCTGGCCCTTGCCCTGCCAGGCCGCCAGCCACTCGGCGATTTCCTCCAGTCGCCCGAGGCTGCCAGGTGGTTTGGTCAGTTCGGCGTCGCGCGCCCGCACCATGTTGGCGGCTGCCATGTCCGGCCCCGGAATCATGGTCAGCAGGTTGCGGATGTCGTCGAAGGGCAGGCCGGAAGTTGAGGCTGTCATCAGGGTGCTTTGCAATGGTCGGGCGAGATGCGCGGGTGCTAGCCTGCCATGGTCGTGAAGTCCACCAGCGGCGGTGACAAGGCTGCCAATCTCCGGCAAGAGGTGACGATGTCTGACACACCCCCGATCGCGCCGGACGAGGACGCCGAAAGCATGCTGGCGCCAGAACCCGTCTGGCCCGGCTTTCTCGCGGCCACGGCGCAATGCGTCCGGTTCTACTCGCGCCTGCCCGTGCCCGCCATGCCGGGCGAGGGCGATCCGCATGCCATTCCTGATTTCCGCACGATCCCGCGCGTGCTGCCGCTGGC
>JAYWHQ010000528.1:0-2284 GCA_043777655.1 Allobosea sp.
GATGCCTTCTGAACCTCGATGAGGTTCGGCATCTCGGCCACTTCCTTGATTTTTCCGAAGAACTTGCGGACGCGCCTGCGGCCCTGGAGCGTGTTGACCATGTTCGTTCCTCGCTTCTCGCATACGGTTTACGGGGCAACCCTGATTTCGGGCTCTCCGATAAACCGCCCGGCACATCCAAAGGTGCCAGCCAATCAATCGTCAGGACTGAGGGGACAATTCCCCGAACAGGCCCGGTTCACGCAATTCACTCGTATCTCGCAGACAGCGTTTGCCACCTGAAACGACGCAACGGCCCCGGCGGCGCAACGCGCCCCGGGACCGCTGGTTATGTGCTGAGAGCGACCGGCATCAGCCGGCCAACCTCACTTGAGCTCGACCTTGGCGCCAACGGCCTCGAGCTGCTTCTTGAGCTTCTCGCCCTCGTCCTTGCCAACGCCTTCCTTGACGGCCTTCGGCGCGGCTTCGACCAGATCCTTGGCTTCCTTGAGGCCCAGGCCAGTGATGGCGCGGACTTCCTTGATGACCTCGATCTTCTTGTCGCCAACTGCGGCAAGCATCACGGTGAATTCGGTCTGCTCTTCGACAACGGCGGCGGCAGCGGCTGGGCCGGCGGCAACAGCCACGGCAGCAGCGGCGGAAACGCCCCACTTTTCTTCGAGCATCTTGGCGAGGTCAGCAGCTTCCAGAACCGTCAGGCTCGAGAGCTGGTCAACGAGTTTGGTGAGATCAGTCATGTTTCACATCCTTATATATGCTTGGATTCGGTTTTTCTCAGGGGCTTGGCTTGGCTGTCAGGCCGCGTCCTTGTTGGCATAGGCCCCGAACACACGTGCGAGCTTGGCAGCAGGCGCCGTGCTGAGCTGGGCGAGCTTGGTTGCCGGTGCCTGCAGCAGGCCGATCAACTTCGCGCGGAGCTCATCAAGCGACGGCAGGGAGGCAAGCGCCTTCACACCATCGGGGTTCAGGGAGGTCACGCCCATCGCGCCGCCCAGGATGACAAGCTTGTCATTGTCCTTGGCGAATGCGACGGCGACCTTTGGCGCTGCCACCGGATCGCTGGAATAAGCGATCAGCGTCGGTCCCTTGAGCAAGGGAACGATGGAGGCAACGTCCGTGCCATCAAGAGCGATCTTGGCCAGGCGGTTCTTTGCAACTTTGACAGTGGCACCAGCCAACTTCATCTCGCGACGAAGCTTTTGAAACTGGGCGACCGTCAAACCCGCATAATGGGCCACAACGACAACCGATGTGTTCGAAAACACACCATTGAGGGTTGTGACGGCATCGCGTTTTGCCGCTCTTTCCACGTGGGCTCTCTCCGGTAGGCGAAGGGCACATGCCCTTTGCCGGTTGCACAAGCTGCCGATCGAGACGCCTGCGCGCCACTCACGACAACCATTGACGCCCTGCCCCCGCGTGGCCGTGCGGGCCAACGTGGATGAGAAAAGCCGAATTGCGGGCGCAAGCCCGAAAACCGGTTGTTTTTCCGTCTATGCAGGCGTTGTGGCATTTTCATGCCCCGCGATTATGCCTTTCCGGCGAACCGGTCCGTGCACCTGCAGTCTCAGACAGGACATGGGCCACCTGCTTCGGAAAATTGCTTTTCCGCTGCCGATGACCCGATAGACCGGCAGTTTCCTGCCGGAATCACAAACGCGACTGCCATGGGAATCGCCATGGATGTCATGCGCATGTTGAACTGATGCCGCTATCTAACGAGTCGCGGCACATGCGGCAAGCGCAAAATGCAGGAACTGGCCCTTTCGGCTCGCATCGCATCATCGCGGTGCCAGCCCCTGGAGCGGCCGCCAGCCGTTTGCTCGCGACAGCACGAAGGCCAGCACATTGCGGAACGCCAATTGCCACGATCAACGCATGATCCATGGTTATTTTACCGTTACAAAAATCCGCATATAATTAAACTTCGAATTCATTGATAGTTTAGCATCGTATTGATCGAAATACAAAATCATGAATTGCCTCAAATTGCTTCTATTTATTTTGGCAGAAATCCAGACCCCTTCTCCATGTTGGTCGATGTGGACAGGGAGTGGGTCAAATGTTCGGGACAGAACGTCGACTGAAGACAATTACACTGGCAGCCGGGATGTTCGGACTTGCCTTGATGCAGGCCATGCCGGCCAATGCCCAGCAGACTGGCAGCACAGCAGGCGTGAACGTGCCCGCCACCAGCATGCCGATTGCGGCTTCAGGTGATGCAAGGGCGCCATATGCCTGGGTGGATTTCTGCCGTCGCAACATGGCGGAATGCAAGGTGGAT
>JAYWHQ010000529.1:0-7636 GCA_043777655.1 Allobosea sp.
AGCACATCGAACGTGTCCTTCAGGTAGGTGAAGAACTGGTCGCCCGCATTGAAACCTTGCGGGGTGGCAAAGCGCATGTCGTTGGCATCAAGCGTGTAAGGCACGATAAGCTGGGGTCCGTGAGGCCCGTTCAGCCAATAGGGCAGCTCGTCAGCATAGGAATCGGCGCCATAGAGAAAGCCACCTTCTTCCATCATGATCTGCGTCGTCTGCTCGGAGCAACGACCCTGATAGAAGCCGAGCGGGCGCGAACCGGTCGCATCCGTGTGGATTGCAATGGCCTCGTGGATATGTGCGGCTTCGTCCGCTTTGGTGAAGTCGCGATAGTCGATCCATTTCAGGCCATGGGTGGCGATCTCCCAACCGGCCTCTTGCATCGAGGCGACGATCTCCGGCGCACGCGCCATGGCGCTGGCAACGCCGAAGACGGTGACGGGCATCTGCCGCTCGGTGAACATGCGCCAAAGCCGCCAGTAGCCTGCGCGTGACCCATATTCGTAAATCGATTCCATGTTCATGTGGCGCTGGCCGGGCCATGCTGCCGCGCCCACGATCTCGGAGAGAAAAGCCTCGGAAGCAGCATCACCATGCAGCACGCAGTTCTCGCCGCCTTCCTCGTAATTCACGACAAACTGGACGGCGATGCGCGCCTTGCCCGGCCAGTTGGCATGGGGAGGATTGCGACCATAGCCGGCAAGATCGCGCGGGTAGGGCTGGCCCTTGGGGTCAAACATCGCTCAGCTTCCGCGATAGGTGGAATAGGCAAACGGGCTGGCCAGCAGCGGCACGTGATAATGCCCGGCTGCATCTGCAATGCCGAAGCGCAGCGGCACGATGTCGAGAAAGGCAGGTTCCGGCAGGGCTACGCCGCTGGCGCGGAAATAGTCGCCAATCTGAAAAACGAGCTCGTATTGCCCCACCTCCATCCTGTCGCCAGTCATCAGCGGCGCATCGGTGCGGCCATCGGCATTGGTGCGGGCCCTGGTCACAAGCGCGCGGCTGTTGTCCTTGCCCAGCCGCCAGAGTTCCAGCGCGACATCGGCGGCGGGCTTGCCCTGCATCGTGTCGAGCACATGTGTTGAAAGCCGCGCCATCCATGATCCCTTTTCGAAGTCTGAGCTGCAAGGTTTGGCCAGCATCGCAGTTTCGCGCAAGTGGCCCATGGTGCGATTCGAGATAACTCGCCCCACTGGCGTGCCAAACTGTTCAGATCGCATTCAGATCACATAACTAAAGTGTGAAATTGAGGCTGCTGCAGACCGGTGCGCAGACTGCAAGATCTGGCCGGTTCGTGCCTCGGGGGCTTGGCGTGAAACAGAGTTCGATGAAGGGCTCCGGCTATTGGCCGGCGGCAGCACTTTTTGTGTGTGTCTGGACGGTTCTGTGCTGGCCCTGGCTGTCGGGTGCGGTCACCATTCCCTATGACGCCAAGGCGCATTTTCAGGCCCAGATCCAGTTTCTGGCGCAGGCGCTTCATTCCGGCCAGTCACCCTTCTGGCTGCCGAATGTCTTTGGCGGCTCGCCGCATGTGGCTGATCCGCAGTCGCTGATCTTTTCGCCAGCGCTCCTGCTGGCCTGGCTTGATCCATCGCCAAGCTTCCGCTCGGTCGATGCGTTCATTCTGGCGCATTTGCTGGGTGGCGGACTGGCGCTGCTGATGGTTGCGCGCGAGAAGGGTTGGCATCCGGCAGGTGGGCTTGTGGCGGCCATCATCTTTGCCTTCGGCGCATCTGCCGCCTGGCGCGTGCAGCATGTCGGGCAGATCATCAGCCTTGCCTTCTTTGCCGTGGCGCTGTGGCTGCTGGTCAGGGCGCTGAAGCGCGGTTCAGCGGTTGCTGGCGCTCTCGCCGGATTGGCCGCCGGGCTGATGATCGTCGAGCCCAATCAGGTGGCGTTGCTGGGCATCTATGCGCTGGTTCTGGTGCTGCTGGACCATTGGCTGGCGGGCGGTCGCGCAGCGGTTCTGCGCAGCATCCGGCCACTTGCGTCGGCTTCCGTGGTCGGCTTTGCGGTGATCGCGCTGCCGCTGCTCTGGACCGTGCTGTTCGCCAATGCGACGACACGGATCGACATCGATCTGGCAGAAGCCTCGCGCGGGTCGCTGCACCCGGCCTCGCTGCTAACCGCATGGGTCGCGGACCTGTTCGGCGCTTTCGATCCCAGTGTCGAGTTCTGGGGGCCTTACAGCGAGTCCTGGAACGCCAAGGAACTTTTCCTGTCGCAGAACATGGGGCAGATCTACATGGGGGCGCTGCCCGCACTTCTGCTGCTCGTGCCTGGCCTCACGCGCGGCTGGCTGCTGGCGCGAGAAATGCGTGTGCTCAGCCTGCTTGCACTGTTCATGCTGCTGTTTGCGCTGGGGCGCTACACGCCCTTCTTCGCGCTGACCTTCGACTATCTGCCGGGCGTCAAATCCTTCCGGCGGCCGGCTGACGCCACTTTCATGATCGGCGCATTTGGCGCGCTTCTGGCGGGCTATGTCGTCCATCGGCTGTGCAGCGAGGACCGGTTCCGGTTCTCCACGCTGGAATGGGCACTTCTGGCTGCGCTTGTCGCCTTGGTGGGTGCGACGGCTCTTGGCGTGGGTCTGCAAGCAGGCCACCTCAACGATGCGCTGCGCCCGACGGCTGCCGCCTGCCTCTGGCTTGCGGCCTCGGTCGGCGTGCTCTGGGCCATTGGCCGCCATGGCAAGCGCTTCGCGGCGGTCCCTGCGCTCGGACTGGCGCTGGTGCTGACGGCCGACCTTTCGGCCAACAATGGCCCGAATGACTCCACCGCACTCAAGCCCGAAGCCTATGACATCCTGCGGCCCGAAACACGCAATGAAACCATTGCGCTGCTCAAGCGCCTGACAGTGCGTGTGCCGGGCTCCCCCCGGCGCGACCGTGTGGAACTTGTCGGGCTGGGCTTTGACTGGCCCAATTGCAGCATGGTGCATGGGCTGGAACACACGCTGGGCTACAATCCACTGCGGCTGGCCGATTTTTCTGACGCGGTTGGCACGCGGGACACGATTGCGGGCCCTGACCAACGCAAGTTCACGCCCTTGTTTCCGTCCTATCGGTCGCGGCTGGCCGATATGGTCGGTCTGCGCTACATCGCGTCCAGCGTGCCTGTCGGGCAGGTGGACAAGCGACTGGCGGCGGGCGATCTGAAGTTCGTCGCCTTCACCAAGGACGGATATATCTACGAGAACACCCGCGCCATGCCGCGCGCAATGTTCGTGCCTGGCTGGCAGACCACCGATTTCGATGCGCTCAAGGCCTCCGGCATCTGGCCCGATGTTGATCCGACGCGCACGGTGCTGATCGAGGGCGAGCCGCCGACGGCGACGCCTGCCGTTTCTGACGCGGCGCGCGCGCAGCTGCGCATGCCGACCTATCGCAACACCGAAGTCGAGATCGAGGTCACGACCGCCACACCGGGCTTCGTTGTGCTCAACGATGTCTGGCACCCGTGGTGGGTGGCAGAGGTCGATGGCGTTGAAACGGAAATCCTGAAAGCGAATGTGCTTTTCCGCGCCGTTCAGGTTCCGGCCGGGACAAGCAAGGTGCGCTTCAGCTTCCGCCCGATCGAGGGCGCAATTGCCGAGTTGCGCGAGAAGATGGTGCCGACCGAGGACTGAAATCAGGCGGTTTCTGTTGCCAACGTCACCTGCAAGCCATCCAGAGCTTCACTGCAGAGGATCTGGCAGGAGAGCCGTGACTCTGGCCGGACATCGAAAATCTCGTCCAGCTTCTGCGCCTCCTCCACACTTGGCGGCACAAGTCGTGGCAGCCAGGCCGGATCGACATGGACATGACAAGTGGCGCAGGCACAGGCGCCGCCGCATTCGGCCTTGATCGGCAATCCCCAGTCGCGGATCACCTCCATCACGCGCCAGCCCTCAAGCGCCTCCAGCGCATGAATCTTGCCGTCGAGGTCCGTGACATGGATCAGCATCCATCACCGGCTTTCAATTGACGCCGAGCTTTTTCTGCAAGCTCGAGGACGAGGTGGTGTACTGGAATGTCAGGCGCTTGTCGGGATGGACATAGCGATGGGCCTTCTGTGCGGCCAGAGCCGCTTCATGGAAACCGGACAGGATGAGCTTCAGCTTGCCGGGATAGGTGTTGATGTCACCAATGGCGAAGAGGCCTGGCACGCTGGTCTCGAACTTCTCCGTATCGACCGGGATCAGGTTTTCCGAGAGGTTAAGGCCCCAGTCGGCAATCGGTCCGAGCTTCATGGTCAGCCCGAAAAAGGGCAGCATCCTGTCGCAGGCGATCTCGAAGCTGTTGCCGTCATTGTCGCGGCAGATGGCAGCGGCGAGGTTTGGCGCGTCGCCCTTCAGCCCGGTCACCTGGCCGATCTTGAGGTCCATCTTGCCCGAGGCCACCAGCGCGCGCATCTGCTCGACCGAGTGGGGGGCGGCACGAAACTCGTCGCGGCGGTGCATCAGCGTCACGCGGCGCGCGATGGGCTGCAGGTTCAGCACCCAGTCAAGCGCGGAATCGCCGCCGCCGACAATCAGCACATCCCTGCCGCGCAAAGCGTCCATTTTGCGCACCGCATAGAACACGCTTGTGCCCTCATAGGTCTCGATGGCCGGGATGGGCGGCTTCTTGGGCTGGAACGAGCCACCGCCTGCCGCGATCAGCACAGCGCGCGTCTCGAACACTGTGCCCGCATCAGTCGTGACACGGAAGGACGGTGCCGCAGCATCGCCAATCACTTCCAGTTCCTCGACCTGCTGATTGAGGTGGAAAGCCGGGCTGAACGGCTTGATCTGCTCCATCAGGTTGTCGACGAGGCCCTGGCCGGTGACAACCGGGAAGCCCGGAATGTCATAGATCGGCTTTTCCGGATAAAGCTCGGCGCATTGGCCGCCGACCTTGGGCAGGATGTCGATCACGTGCGTCCGGATATCAAGCAGTCCCAGCTCGAACACGGCAAACAGGCCCACGGGACCTGCGCCAATGATGAGCGCATCGGTTGATATCGCGGGATTGTCAGACATCGCAGGTCACTCGGGTTTCGCGTGGTTCAAGTTGCTCAAGTGGAGCCGTCAGCACCGCTCAGGCGCCACCGTCACCCACAAGGCCAGCGGCGGCGATGCCGGTCAGGGCAACCTTCTCGTCATTGTCCGAGGTGTCGCCGGAGACGCCAACCGCGCCCAGAATATCGCCAGCGGCATTGCGGATCAGCACGCCACCCGGCACCGGGATCATCGAGCCACCGATGGCATGCGTGGCTGCAGCCACGAAATGCGGGCGCTCACTGGCCATCTTCATCAGCGCACGCGAGCCCACGGCCATCGCGACCGCGCCATTCGCCTTACCCTTGGCGATGTGCTCGCGGCCAAGGCTGGAGCCATCCTCGATCGCGACAGCCTTCAACGCACCGCGCGCATCGATCACCACGATGCCGAGCGGCTTCATCTTCTCGGCATGGGCCTGAGCCAGCGCGGCTGTCACAATGGTCTGGGCTTGGGCAAGGGTGAGAACCGTCATTGAAATCTCCTGTTGTTCCGCGCCAGTAGCATTTTTTGCGACACTTGCCAGCCTGTGCAGCGCGCGTGCCGTCTGATTGCGACAAGATGGCAGGAAAATCGCGTTGTGCCCTTGCGCTGTCACATGTGCCTGCGCTTGATGGCGCTGGTCGTTTGCAGATCGAACCGGCGGCAGTCTCGCCCCCGGCCCACTGGAGGAATGTCACATGGGTCTTTTCAATTTCATCAAGGAAGCCGGCGCCAAAATTTTTGGTGCCTCGCCAGCTCAAGCCGCAACGGCTGACACGCTGCAGAAGGAGCTCGCCAAGCATGGCCTGCCGCCTGATGTGCAGATCGATGTGCAGGGCGATGTCGTGAAGGTGTCCGGCAATGCCGGCAGCACCGAGGAAGCCGAGAAGATCATTCTGGCGCTTGGCAACACCATCGGCGTCGCGCAGGTCGATGCGCAGATCGCCGTCGCCAACGCGGTCGCTGAAGCCAAGATGTACACGGTGAAGAAGGGCGACACGCTCTGGAAGATCGCCGAAATGCATTTTGGCAAGGGCCAGGGCGCGCGTTATCCCGAGATCGTCGAGGCCAACAGCCCGCCTGTGAAGAATCCCGATCTCATCATGCCGGGCTGGGTGCTGCGCATTCCGCAGGAGTGATCCTTCGCGGCATATCTTGGCGTTTTGAATGGCTTGCCGGATGGGGGATCAATTCTCCTCCATCTGGTAGGCGACCTGGGCACAACCCCAGCGGCGGCCCCGCACCATGACGGGCACGCCGATGCTGCGCACCAGTGCCGCGCGGCCTTGGCCGGTGTCGCGCAGATAGGTCTGCACAACCGGGTTCTGGGTCAGCCTTGCTGCGGCGATGGTTGTCGTATCATCGAACAGGCGGCGGTTTCGGCAGTAGACCAGGTTGTAGGCCAGATCGCCTGGCCGCTGCGGCGCGCAGAAACCCTTGTTGTGAACCGGCACATAGCCATTCCGATCGGTGGCAAGCGCATAGAGCATGCCTTTGCCCGGCCTGACGAATGGCTGCTGGATTGTCGGGAGAACATCCTCGTAGAAGCCCAGCGCCGCGTGCAGGAACTGCTGCGGCTCTGTCCCGGGGATCAGGGTGTATCGTGTCGACATCAAGGCCTGCAGGTCGACATGTCCGGTCTGCAGGCCGCGCTCGAACGCCTGCTCGAGGACGATGGCCATCTCGCGGACATGAGCCGTGGCGAACATGTTTTCCGTTTCGAGCCGGAGCAGCAGACCCTGCATGACGGCGGCGAAGGATGTCGAATGCGTGCCGTGAAACGCGAGATGCATGCCTTCATTGGTCGTGTTGCAAATGCGGGCCTCTGCAGGCCCGACATTGTCAAGCCAGACCTGTGCTCGCTGCCCGCGCGCAAACGTTGCGTCTTGCGGCAGATCAACCATGATGCCGCCGTGCCCGATGCTTCGCGTCCGGATCTCGCTGATGAGATCGCCAATCTGCAGTTGGCATGGCATTGAATGTGGAAAGCGCTGCTGGCGGCGCCTGTCCGCATGCGGCTTGATGTAGAGCGCGGCAGCAAGGCGGCTGCCTGTCGTTCCGCTGGCTGCGGCCGGTGCCGGGTCAGCCTCGCAAGCATTGTAACGCTGGCTTGACCGACCGGGCCTTTTAACCTGCGCAGCTTCCGCCCTTTTGCTGTGCCCTGCAATCTGCGAGGTCATGTCCTGCAAGCTGCTCGTGGCTGGACGGGTGGCCTGGGCGAGCGCTGAAAGGCTTGCCTCTGCCACGACATCAAGCAGATCGGAAACGGCTCGTGACGGTAAATTAAATCGCATAAGTTGTAATTAAATCCGAGATATTACTTATGCGTGAATCAAGGCGTGCCGCCCGACCCCTTTGCCTGTTCGTTGCCTTTTTCGGTGTCTGGCGGGAGGCATGATGCTGGAGGCTAAATGTTGTAGGCTTGGCAACAGGTCATGTCCGCGCCTATGTCTTCGCGAGGCAAGGAGATGCGGTCATGCGGGTCAATGAACTTGAACTGGACGAACTGAAGGGCGCACTGGCAGCAGGCACTGTTCTGCTGGTGGATGTGCGCGAGCCGCATGAGTTTGCCGCCGGTCATATTCCCGGCTCGGTCTCCATGCCATTGTCGAGCTTCGACCCCGGCGCCATTCCCGA
>JAYWHQ010000530.1:0-2280 GCA_043777655.1 Allobosea sp.
GGCCCGGTGATGGTGAGAGCAGCCGGCGCATCGCCCAGCGTCTGGCGCTCGATCTCGATGGTGCGGCCACGTGCTGTGGCGCGCAGGGCCTCTTCCTCAAGCTCCGGCTCTTTCATCAGCCAGTGGCCGAGACGGCGCAGCAGGTCGAGATGCGGGCCACCTTCGCGGAAGCCGCGCGCCCAGAGCCAGGCGTGATCCGACAGGAAGAGCGCGACGCGGCCCTTGCCCTCGCGGCCCAGCATCAGCAGCGGCTTGTCGCCCGGGCCACTCATGACCGTGGAGCCCGAACGGGCGGTGGCGCTGACTATGCGCAGCCATTCGCCCCAGCGTGGCGGCTCGACTTCCGAGCCCGGCAGATCGCGCGTCACAGGGTGGCGCTGGCCGGGCGGGCTCACACGGGCGCGAAACGCCTCGTCGATCACGCGGCCATCAGGCAGGCCCGGCAGGATGGCTGCGAGCGGCGTGCGCGCCAGGCTCTGCGTGCCGGCAAACTCTGGGCCGGAGGCGATCATCAGCGCGCCGCCCTCGCGGACATAGCGCACGATGTTGTCGAAATAGGCCATCGGCAGGATGGACTGGTTGGCGTAGCGGTCGAAGATGATGAGGTCGAATTCCTTGATCTTGACCTGAAACAGCTCGCGCGTCGGGAAGGCGATCAGCGACAGCTCGTTGATCGGCGTGCCATCCTGCTTCTCCGGCGGGCGCAGGATGGTGAAATGCACCAGATCGACATTGGCATCGGCTTTCAGCAGGTTGCGCCAGGTGCGCTCGCCCGGATGCGGCTCACCCGAGACCAGCAGCACGCGCAGTTTGTCGCGCACGCCTTCGATGGTGACGACAGCGCGGTTGTTGGCCAGCGTCAGCTCGTTCTCCAGCGCCTGCGCTTCGATCTCGACGACATTCGGGCCACCACGATCGATGCGGACATTCAGCGTCACGCTTTCACCGGCGCGCACGGTCTGGCGGTTGATGATCTGCCCGTCGCGGCGCACTGTGATCTCGCCTCGGCCCGGGCCGCCCTTCTCGTTCATGCGGATGCGGATGGGCTGATCCTTGCCGACAATGCCGAAGCGCGGCGTGTCGATCAGCGCGATCTGCCGGTCGATCTCGCGTTCGCGGCCCGTCACCAGCACGTGGAGCGGTGCCTTCAATCCCAATGCTTCGGGATTGGCTGGCGCATCATGAGCCAGCCCGTCGGTCAGCAGGATGGCGCCTGCCACACGATCCGCCGGCACATCGGCGAGGCTGGCCGAGAGGGCTTCGAAAAGCCGCGTGCCATCGCCTGTTCCAGCCGTATCGGAAACTTCGACGAAGCGTGCCTCGATGTCGGGCATGGCCTTGAGCTGCCGCTCCAGCGCCTCGCGCGCCTTCTCGGTCTGCTGGGCGCGGTCGGCCAGCCGGTTGGAGGCCGAGCGGTCCACCACCACGGTGACGATGTCCTTCACCCGCTCGCGGTCCTCGAAGACCAGCGAAGGGTCAGCCAAGGCCAGCGCCAGCACGCCGAGCGCGAGTGCACGCAGGATCGCGGCCTTGCCCGAAAGCACCAGCGCCATGCCAGCGGCCAGGGCTGCCGCCAAGCAGAGCGCGACCAGCCAGGGCAGGGCAACCAGCGGTGAGAAGGAGAGGCTCCACATGGCGCTATTGCCCCAGCCGTTCGAGGAGGGCGGGCACATGCACCTGATCGGCCTTGTAGTTGCCGGTCAGCGCATACATCAGGATGTTGACCCCGGCGCGGATCGCCATTTCCCGCTGGCGCATGTCGGTGCCTGACAAGGGCAGCAGCGCCTCGCCGCGCCTGTTCGTGGCCCATGCGGCGGCAAAATCATTCGAGGTGATGATGATGGGCGAAACGCTGTCGCCCGCGCGGGCCGGGCGGTTGCCGTCCTCGCTGGCGGGCGGCAGCACCTCGATCCAGGTTTGCCCGGTGGTGTAGCGGCCGACAAAACTCTCGAGAATATAAAAAGTCTTGGTCAGCACATGATCGCGCGGGACGGTTTCCAGCTCGGGAATATCGAGCGTCTGCAGCATGCGCCGGAGCTGCTGGCCCTCGGGCGTCGCGCCGCCACCGGGCCTCGCCACCATGGCGTCGCGCGTGTCGAAAATCACCAATCCGCCGCCCTTCATATAGGCTTCAAGCTTGCGCAGGCTGTCAGCCCCCGGCACGGGACGGCCCGCGACGATGGGCCAATAGAGCACGGGGTAGAATGCCAGCTCATCACGCTCGATGTTGACGCCGACAGGGTCGCCCGCCTCCAGCGCGGTGCGGGTGGCCATCACATA
>JAYWHQ010000531.1:0-7611 GCA_043777655.1 Allobosea sp.
CTCGCGCGCCTTGCGGTCGGGTTGCACCACTTCCAGCACGGCGCGGATGTTGTCCTCGACATTCAGCCCGCGAAAGATCGAGGCTTCCTGCGGCAGATAACCGATGCCCAATCGCGCGCGCTGATACATGGGCAGCATGGTGATGTCATGGCCATCCAGCGTGATTGCGCCGCGATCCGCCGCCACCAGCCCGGTAATCATGTAGAAAATCGTGGTCTTGCCCGCGCCATTGGGCCCCAGCAGACCGACCGCCTCACCATTGCGAACGGACAAGCCCGCATCGCTCACCACCATCCGGCTGCGATAGCTTTTTTGCAGGCCGGCAACCGCCAGCGTGCCCGGTGCACCAAGCCCGTCGGCAAACGGGTTGGCGCTTGCGGCAAGCGATCCTTGCCCCGGCAACAGACGTCTCAGCCCGGCCAGCAAGCCGCTCTTGCGCTCGGGCTCAGGCTCCGACGGACGCTGCAGCTCGCGCGGGATCTCGATGCCCCCGTGGGATGGGGCCTCTGATGGTTCGGCGTCGTTCGGGGATGGCTTGGAGAAGGGAAATTTCACGGGTCAGGAATCTCGCATCCGCAATTGCGGACCTTGTCCCGGTCTAGCCGAGCTTGTGCAGGCCCGCAAACTGGCGCGCCACAAGTGGCAAGAGTCAGTTCGTTGGCGTCTTTGGTTTGGCGCCTGGCTTGCTGGCCTCATCCGAGCCGGGCACAAAGAAACCCTGCACACGTCCACCGGGTTTTGTCTCGACATTGGCGACGCCCGTCTGCGTGTCATAGATCAGCTTTTCACCGCGCGTGATGTTGGGTCCGTCACTCAGCGCGACGTTGCCGGTCATGATGACCTTGTTGGCAACGCGGTCGAACACCGCATCGTTGCCGGTTGCTGTCTGTGTTTTCGAGACAACAGTGACAGGCCCCTTGCATTCGATGCGTCGGATATTGCCGTCCCCCTTGGCGTCAGCGGCAGGCTGCGCTGCTGGCGCCGGTTTTGTCCCCGGCCCGCTGCTGCGTGGCGTGTAGAAGACGGTCATCTCCGAGCAGCGCACAGTGGTGTCGCCTTGAACCGCAACGACATTGCCCGAGAATATCGCCTTGGATTCCTTGTCGAGCACATCGAGCTTGTCAGCATCGATCTTGATCGGGTCCTTGCTGTTGGCGCCCATGCCGACAAAGGGTGTCGAAGGGGCGCCACCGCGGGCCTTGGCTGCTGCAGGAGCGGCAGCAGTCTGGCCGAAGGCTGCCTCCGATGTCACCAGCATCAGTGAAACCGAAGCGACAAGCGCGCTGATGGTTGCCAGCGCGCGGCGATCAGCGCGCGTTCCAGCGGTTCTGGTTTTTGGTTTCAGGGTCATAAGTGCATTCCTATCATGGCCGTTCAATCTGTCACGGCTGCTTCCGCTGGCTCTGCAGGCGGCCATCGGGGTCAATCACGACAGGGCCACCGCGCGCGGCAGGCGCAGCCGGCGCAATCGCACTTCGCGGCACTTTGGCGGGCTGCGGTGCAACAGCCGCTGGCGCGTCGCCGGTTTTCGCAGGGGCCGACGGCGGTGCGGCCACCGCTCCGCCGCTGGGGCCTGTCAAAGTTCCGCGCTCGGCGTTCTCGATCAGCACTGTCACGCGGCCACTGAACACCATCACCTTGCCATTGTCGGTGACATCAAGCTGGTCGGCATCAACTGTTGTCGAGCCGTTGTTGATGCTGACCTTGACCGGCTCGCGCGAGATGACTGTTCCCGCCTTGAAATCAATGTCGGCACTTTTCAGGCGTGCGTCATAGCCCGTGTCGGTTCTCAGCCGCACATCACCCGTCAGTTTCAGCTGTTCCTTCTGTGTGTCGAACACGCCGGATTTCGAGTCGAGATTGGCCCAGCCATCGCTTTCCAGCTGCAGCCGGGCCTTCATCTCAACCAGCTCGATCACGTTCGGCTTGCGGATGTCCTGCAGCGCGGAGGTCGCTGTCACCTCATAAGGCTTGGCATCCTTGCGAAACCCGGTGAGCTTGGGCAATTCCATCGTCACCTTGCTGCCGGAGAGCTTGACCGGGCCAATGCTCAGGCCCGGCAGGTTGCGCAACGGGTTGAGCAAAGGCACGATGACAAGCGCCACGATGCTGATGCCCATGGCAACAGGCAACCCGCGCCGCATGAAGCGCACAAAATTGCTGTGGCGTCGCGCCGCGGCAAACGTGGCCGCGGTCCGTCGCCCGCTAGAAAAACCAGCACCTTGATCTGTCATCGTCATCGACATGGGAACGGCAATTGTCATCCGGTCACGGCTTTTTAATGTCCGGCCACTATCGGGCCAGTCAGTGAACGGAACGTCAAGCCCTGTTTCGTCAGACCGCGCGCAGCCAGCGACCGGCCCGCTCAGGTATGCGCGAAGATGTCGACATCCGGCCAGCCTTCGAGATCAAGCTTCGCGCGCGTCGGCAGAAAGCGGAAACAGGCCGCCGCAAGCTCAGCCCGCTCTTCGCGTGCCAGCATGGCATCCAGCTTGTCTTTCAACACATGCAGGTGCGCCACGTCAGAGGCCGCATAAGCCAGCTGCGCCTCACTTAGATTTTCAGCCGCCCAGTCGGAAGACTGCTGCTGCTTCGACAGGTCGATGCCCAGAAGCTCACGCACGAGGTCTTTCAACCCATGGCGATCCGTGTAGGTGCGCACCAGTTTCGATGCGATCTTGGTGCAGTAGACGGGCGCCGTCAGCACACCAAAGGCCTGCATCAGCACGGCCACGTCAAAGCGCGCGAAATGAAACAGCTTGAGGCAGCCAGGGTCGGCCATCACCCGGATGAGGTTCACGGGCCTCTCGCCTCCCTTGATGATCTGCACGACATCGCAGCTGCCATCGCCGCGCGACATCTGCACGACGCAGAGCCGGTCACGGTGCGGATTGAGACCCAGCGTCTCGGTGTCGACAGCCAGCAAAGGGCCGGGCTCGTAGCCTTCGGGCAAATCGCCGCGATGCAGGCGGATCGTCATGGGGCAGCTCTCCGGCGCGCTTGAACAGTTGGGAAATCCTGACCGGTCGTGCCTCAGCACGCCGATTGTGGCAACCGGATTTTTCCCGGAAACAAGGCCATTCGCGCTCGCGGACGCTGGCGCGCCCTCTCGCCAGCCCGAAGTGCCCGTGCTAAGCGCGCGGCCATGAACACAATCGCGCTTTCTGATCGCCTGTCCGCAGCCTTTGCCCGCGCCCGCGCCGAAAAGCGCGCTGCGCTGGTGACCTATGTCACGGCGGGAGATCCCGATCCGGAAACCTCCGCGCAGGTGGTGGCGGCCTTGCCGGCGGCAGGCGCCGACATCATCGAGCTTGGCATCCCATTCACCGATCCGATGGCCGATGGCATCCCGATCCAGTTGGCAGGCCAGCGCGCACTCGCTGCTGGGCAGACGCTAGCGAAAACGCTCGCCATGGCCAAGGGATTTCGCCAGATTGATGACACCACTCCGCTGGTGCTGATGGGCTATTACAACCCGATCTATGTCTATGGCGTGGAGCGCTTTCTGAAAGATGCCCGCGCCAGCGGCATTGACGGGCTCATCATCGTCGATCTTCCGCCCGAGGAAGATGCCGAGCTGTGCCTGCCGGCCTTGTCAGCCGGCGTGAATTTCATCCGCCTGGCGACGCCAACGACAGATGACAAGCGGCTGCCAGCCGTGCTGCGCAACACATCCGGCTTCGTCTATTACGTTTCGATGACTGGCATCACGGGCGGCATCATTGCCAGCTATGATGCGGTTGGCGAGGCGGTGGCCCGCATCAAGCGCCACACGGACTTGCCGGTGGCTGTCGGCTTTGGTGTCAAGACCGCGGCTGATGCTGCGGCCATCGCGCGCGGTGCCGATGGTGTTGTGGTTGGATCCGCCCTCGTCGAGCTGATCCGCCTCTCGCTTGACGCTGAGGGCAAGGCCACGGAAAAGACGGTATCGGCTGTCACCGGTCTGGTGCAGCAGCTCGCTGCTGGCGTCCGTTCCGTTGTGAAGGCAGGCTGAGCTCATGGCCTGCTCGAACCGGTATGTGGCTGGAGAATTGCAATGAACTGGATTTCAGATGTCGTCCGGCCGCGCATCAAGACGCTTTTCAAGCGCGAGTCGCCCGAAAATCTCTGGATCAAGTGCCCGGACACCGGGCAAATGGTGTTCCACAAGGATGTCGAGGCCAACCGCTTCGTCATTCCGGGCTCCAACCATCACCTGCGCGTCACAGCCACAGACCGGCTGAAAATCACCTTCGACGAGGGCAAATGGGTTGACGTGCCTTTGCCAGAAGCCGTCATCGATCCGCTGAAATTCCGCGACGAGAAGCGCTATGTCGACCGGCTGAAGGATGCTCGCACCAAGACCGGCCAGCAGGACGCGTTCAAGGTCGGCTATGGCCGTGTCGATGGCCTGGCGCTGACGGTGGCCGCCCAGGATTTCCATTTCATGGGGGGCTCCCTCGGCATGGCGGCGGGCGAGGCTTTCGTGAAGGGGGCCGAGACCGCCATCGACAAGGGCACGCCCTATGTCGTGTTTGCCGCCTCCGGCGGCGCGCGCATGCAGGAAGGCATCCTTTCGCTCATGCAGCTGCCGCGCACGACCGTGGCTGTTCGCCGCCTGCGCGAGCGCGCCTTGCCCTACATCGTCGTGCTGACCAACCCGACAACTGGCGGCGTCACCGCGTCCTACGCGATGCTGGGTGACGTGCACATTGCCGAGCCAGGCGCGCTGATCGGCTTTGCAGGCCCTCGCGTGATCGAGCAGACCATCCGTGAGAAGCTGCCCGAAGGCTTCCAGCGCGCCGAATATCTGCGCGACCACGGCATGGTCGACATGGTGGTCCATCGCAACGATATGCCTGTCACGCTGGCACGCATCTGCCGCCTGTTGACGCGCGCGCCCGCCAAAGCGGCCTGACGCGGCTGGCGGCTCGAGATGGCGTCCTCTGACACGCTGATCGCGCGGTTTCTGGCGCTGCACCCCAAGGTCATCGACCTGTCGCTGGGCCGCATTGCGCGGTTGCTGGAACGCATGGGCGAACCGCAGAAGCGCCTGCCGCCTGTCATCCATGTGGCGGGCACCAATGGCAAGGGCTCCACCATGGCCTTCATGCGGGCCATTCTGGAAGCAGCGGGCCTGTCCGTCCATGTCTACACCTCGCCCCATCTCGTGCGTTTTCACGAGCGCATCCGGCTGGGCCAGCCCGGCGGCGGACGCTATGTCGCCGAAGAGGTGCTGGTGGAGGCGCTGAAGCGCTGTGAAGCGATCAATGCGGGCGCACCAATCACCGTCTTCGAGATCACGACAGCGGCTGCCTTCCTGCTCTTTGCCGAGCATCCGGCCGATGTGCTGCTGCTCGAGGTTGGCTTGGGCGGCCGCTTTGACGCCACCAACGTCATCGCCAACCCGGCCTGCGCGGTGGTGACGCCGGTCTCGATGGACCATGCCGAATATCTGGGCGATACCGTCACCAAAATTGCGGCCGAGAAGGCCGGCATTTTCAAGCGCGGTGCGCCTGCCGTCATCGCGCCGCAAGAACCGGAGCAGATCGCCGTGCTGGAAGCCGCCGCGGAGCGGGTCGGTGCGTCGCGCGTCATGGTCGGCCAGCAGGATTTCAGCGTGCGGGAGGAATCCGGGCGGCTGGTCTATGAGGATATCGATGGCTTGCTCGATCTGCCCCTGCCGCGTCTGCAGGGGCGCCACCAGCACATCAATGCGGGCACTGCCATCGCAGCCCTGCGCGCGGCGGGCTATGGCGGGTTGCCCGCCAGCGCGTTCGAAACAGGCATCGCCAACGCTGACTGGCCGGGCCGCCTGCAAAGGCTGGCGCGCGGCCACCTGGCCGAGCTGGTTCCGCCCGGTGCAGAACTCTGGCTGGATGGCGGCCACAACCCCGATGGTGGCCGTGTGCTGGCCGAGGCCATGGCTGACCTTGAGGAGCGGAATTCCGCCCCGCTGATGCTGATCGCGGGCCTGCTCAGCACCAAGGACGCCACGGCTGTCCTGCGCCATTTCAACGGGCTGGCGCATGAGTTGCTGGCCGTGCCGATTGCCAACCAGTTGGCCGGGCGCCCTGCAGTCGAAGTGGCTGAAATGGCGCGCGAGGCTGGGCTTCGTGCTCAGGTTTCAGGCTCGGTGGAGCAGGCGCTGCGAGAAATTGCCGCGCGCAGCTGGGCAGTGCCGCCGCGCATCCTGATTTGCGGGTCACTTTATCTGGCAGGCGAAGTGCTGGCCGCCAATGGCACGCCGCCTGCCTGACCTGTTTGCAAGCGAAGGGGTGTTCTTGCAAGCGCAGGGGTGTTCTTGGACCGACCCCGTGCCTATCTCTCGGCAAGCATCATCAACAATGCCCGCACTGCTCAGGAGATTTCCATGGCCGCCCACACCATCAAGCCGCTTGTCACCGCCACCGCCGTCTCGACTGGCGGCCGCAACGGCCATTCGGAAACCACTGACAAGTCGGTCAGCGTCAACCTGTCCGTGCGCAAGGAAATGGGCGGTCCGGGCCTGGCCAACACCACCACACCCGAGCATCTCTTTGCCGCAGGTTATGCGGCCTGCTTTGGCGGCGCGCTGGAATTCGTCGCAAGCCAGGCCAAGAAGGATGTCAGCGGTGCAACCGTGACCTGCGAGACATCCGTGGGTCCCCGCGAGGGTGGCGGCTTCGGAATCGCCGTCAAGATGCATGTCAGTGTGCCAACCCTGCCGCAGGCAGAGGCAGAGGCGCTGGTCCACAAGACCCATGCCGAGATCTGCCCGTACAGCCACGCCACGCGCGGCAATGTCGACGTCGATGTGGTTGTTGTCGGCGCCTGAGCCAAGAAGATCAGCTGCGCGGCGCGGTCGAAGGCCGTGTCGCGCCTGCCTGCCGGGCTGGAGCCTGGCCCGATTTCTTCAACAGATCCCAGTTGTTGGGCTGGCTGACGACGTTCTTCAGCGAGGCGACCGTGGCGGCGGCTTCCGCCGGGCTCTGGTCTTGCCGGGCAATGCTTTCCGCCTCAGCGAACTTTCCCTGAAGCCCCAGCACCATCACGAGATTCTGGCGCACGCGCATATCGGCCTGCGGGTTGGCCGCAGCGCGTTTGAGGACCTGCTCGGCTTCAGGCAGGCGCTTCGTCAAGGCATAGGACAGGCCAAGATTCGACATGATGCTGGGCTCGTCCGGCACGATCTTCAGCGCAGTCAGATAAATCTCCTGTGCCCGCAAATGCTCGCCAAGCTGATCGGCAACCGTGCCTTGCACCGAGAGAATGCGCCAGTTCGGCTGTTCCGGACGGTGGGCGCGACCCAGCACCTCATCAGCCTCCTTCAGCCTGCCATTGTCGGCCAAGGAGCGGCCATAGGCGCCAAGCAGCTCCAGGTCCTCGCCATGTTTCAGCACGGCGGTTTGCAGCACAGCCATGGTCTGGGCGTGCTGGCCTGTTGCCCGCAGCGCTCGGGCATAGAAAAAGGCGGTGTTGCGATCATTTGGAGTGGCTGAATAGCGCTTGGCCCATTGGTCCAGCTCGGTGCGCCAGCCAGCCTCGGTCGTTGGCTGCGTCGTCTGGCGGCCAATCGAACCGGTGATGTCACTCAGCCGCGTCTGGCAGGCTCCAAGCGCGAGCGCGAGCGCGAAGGCTGCAATCAGACGG
>JAYWHQ010000532.1:0-7596 GCA_043777655.1 Allobosea sp.
TCGGCGTTTCCCGTGATCTTCATCCTCAACGGACCAAACCTGAACCTGCTCGGCAAGCGTCAGCCGCACATCTATGGTCACGAAACTCTGGCTGATGTCGAGGCGCAATGCCGCGCGACCGCCAGCGGGCACGGGCTGAATGTCCGCTTCCACCAGTCGAACCGCGAATACGAGCTGATCGACTGGATTCATGAGGCGCGCGAACTGGCTGCCGGTATCATCATCAATCCGGGCGCCTTCACCCATACCTCGATTGCCATTCTCGATGCGCTGAACACCTTCGATCCGCCCGTGATCGAGGTACACATCTCCAACGTTCACAAGCGCGAATCCTTCCGGCACCACTCTTATGTTTCGCTGCGCGCGGATGGGGTTATGGCGGGTTTCGGCACGCAAGGTTACACGCTCGCGGTGGAGCGGCTGGCCCGGTTGATTTCAATGAGCCGGACGGCCCAGGTCTGAAGATCGCATACCTCCGAACGCAAGATGAAAAACGCCACCGCTGGTGCGGCACGCGGGTTTGCAGGGCAGGGCATCTCATGAAGACATCCATCGCCACCGTCTGCATCTCCGGAACACTTCAGGAGAAGCTGGAAGCCATCGCGGCTGCGGGCTTCCGGGCTGTCGAGATTTTCGAGAATGACCTGATCGCCTTTCCGGGAACGCCTGCCGATGTGCGCCGGATATGTGGTGACCTTGGGCTCGAGATCATCACCTGCCAGCCCTTCCGCGATTTTGAAGGCATGCCCGCTGCCCGCCGCCAGCGCGGCTTTGACAGGGCCGAGCGCAAGTTCGATCTGCTGCAGGAACTTGGCAGCGACCTGCTCTTTGTCTGCAGCAATGCCTCACCCGAAGCGCTGGGCGGCATCAGCCGGATGGCGGATGATTTTGCCGAGCTGGGCGTGCGTGCGCAAAAGCGCAACATGCGCGTGGGTTTCGAGGCCTTGGCCTGGGCGCCTCACATCCATGACTATCGCTGCTCCTGGGAAGTGGTGCGCCGGGCCAACCATCCAGCCGTGGGGCTTGTGCTCGACACGTTCCACATCCAGGCGCGCGGCACGGACCTGAAGCCAATTGCGGCGATCCCCGGCGATCGCATCTTTCTGGTGCAGGTGGCCGATGCCCCCAAGCTCCAGCTGGACTATCTCACCTGGAGCCGCCACTGGCGCTGCATGCCGGGACAGGGCGAGTTCGATCTGGCAGCGTTCATGGATGCCCTGTGCCAGACAGGCTATGACGGTCACCTCTCGCTCGAGATTTTCAACGACAGGTTCCGCGCAGCCTCTCCGCATGCTGTCGCACTTGACGGGCACCGCTCGCTCATCTGCCTGCTCGACGGCGCCAGCCGCCGTCAGGAAAAGCCGCTGGAAGGCGTCGCTCCCATGCCAGCACCTGCTGCGGTCGAAGCGGTCGAGTTCATCGAATTTGTGGTTGATCAACCCGGCAGCGCGGGTTTCGGGCAGCTGCTCTCCGCGCTCGGTTTCACGCCCGCTGGCAAGCACCGCTCCAAGGCTGTCACCCTCTGGTCGCAAGGTGACATTCGCATCGTCGTGAACAGCGAGGAGGCCGGTTTCGCCCACAGCTATCATCTGACCCATGGACTCTCGGTCTGCGCGCTGGCCCTGCGCGTGTCTGATGCAAAGGCGACCGTTGCGCGTGCGCGTGCGTTGCTGGACACGCCGCATGCGGGGGCTGTTGGTCCGGGCGAACTTGATATGCCCGCCGTGCGTGGCCTTGGCGGCAGTCTGGTTTATTTCGTCGATGGCAAGTCAACGCTCGGGCGCTGGTCGCAGCTGGACTTTCTGCCGACCGGTGCAGCACCGAACGATGCCGGCTTGCTGGCAGTCGACCATGTGTCCCAGTCGATGCAATATGAGGACATGCTGACCTGGCTGCTCTTCTATTCGTCGCTGTTCGAGACGCGCAAGCTCCCGAGCCAGGCGGTGATGGACCCTGGCGGCGTGGTCCAGAGTCAGGTCATCGAAAGCGGTGTGACTGTCGGGCAGGCAGTGACCGGCGAGGGGCTGCGGCTCGTGCTGAACGGCTCGCAGAGCCACCGGACCCAGTCTGCACGCTTTGTGACCGATTTCTTCGGTTCGGGCGTGCAGCACATCGCCTTCGCCACGCAGGATATCCGCAGCACAGTGCGGCGGCTGCTCGCCAACGGGCTCGCGCTGCTGCCCATTCCTTCAAACTATTATGATGATCTGGAAACCCGGGCCGACCTGTCTCAAGAGAGCATTGCCGAGCTGGAAGCGCTGAACATCCTCTACGACCAGGATGCACATGGAGCTTTTTTCCAGGCGTATACACGCACGCTTGACGGCGGTTTTTTCTTCGAAATCATCCAGCGCGACGGCTATCAGGGATATGGCGCAGCCAATGCCGGAATCAGGCTGACAGCGCAATCGCGATTGGCGCGCCCTGTCTTCGTTCCGGCGCGATAGGGGCTTCGCCTTCAGCACTCATTGCGGAATAGTTTGATCCTCCCGGGGCATTTGACGTTACGCCCTTGCTGATCCATCCTGCAGCGCCTGAAACAGAAGGCCCCGGCCCGTCCGGGGCCTTGTCGATTCCAGACGTTGTCGACTCGAGGAGTTGTCGTGCATGACGCAAAACCGCTCGACGCATATCCGCCTCACCTCGCACCCGGAGCCGAACACAGGCGTGGTGCGACATCCGGTGCGCTGGAGTGCGGGCACTGTCACGGAGCGCGGCCCCTTGATCGGCTCCACCACCAACCCGGCCGACCGCAATGTGATCGGCACCCATGGCGGCGCCTATTCGGTCTATCGCGCGCTGGCGATCTCGGCGCGCGCCCTGAATCCGTTGCAACGACCCGACCTGCACAACACGCATCCCACGGCTGACATTGGCCCGCATCCGCAATGGACGACACCCGGCAAGATCGTCTCGCTGGATCCGTGGGGGCATCGTGCCGCACAAGACTTTAGCCGACTTATTGCAGAGGGTGTCGACATCCGCCCCTCCATCGCGATCACCAAGGCGCGGCTCAACATGCCGGAGATTCTGGCAGCGATGGCCGGCCACAGGCTGGCGGCAGATGAGGGAATTCTCCACCGCTCGGGTGACATCTCTGTCACCAAGGTGGCGGTTGATCCGGTCTGGCATTTGCCGGGCATTGCGGAGCGCTTTGGCACGACAGAGCAGGAGCTGCGGCGGACTTTGTTCGAGCAGACAGCAGGCATGTTCCCCGAGCTGGTGACGCGGCCTGATCTTTCGGTCTTCATGCCGCCGATCGGCGGGTGCACCGTCTACATCATGGGCGAGATTTCGGCGATCACGGATCCGAGGCGCCGCGTCTCGGCCCGCGTTCATGACGAGTGCAACGGCTCGGATGTGTTCGGGTCCGATATCTGCACCTGTCGACCCTATCTCGTGCACGGCATCGAGGAGTGCGTGAGGGAAGCACAAGCGGGCGGCGCGGGTATCATCGTCTACAACCGCAAGGAGGGCCGGGCGCTGGGCGAGGTGACCAAGTTCCTCGTCTACAACGCCCGCAAGCGTCAGGAGGGTGGCGATCAGGCCTCGACCTATTTCGAGCGGACAGAATGCGTGGCCGGTGTGCAGGATGCGCGCTTCCAGCAGCTCATGCCCGATGTGCTGCATTGGCTGGGTGTGACCCGGCTTGACCGCTTCATGTCCATGTCGAACATGAAGTTCGAGGCGCTGGAGGAATCTGGCATCGAGATCGGTGAGCGTGTCGCCATTCCGCCTGAACTGATTCCGGAAGACGCCTCTGTCGAGATGGAGGCCAAGAAGGCAGCCGGCTATTACGCGCCCGATGGCAAGCCCGGCGAGAACAAGCTCAAGGCGACAGTCGGTCGCGACCTCGACAAGTTCTGACCGGGGATTGATACTTGATGTTAGCCCCCGAAGCATCGGCCCAAGCCACGTGGAATGCAGCTTTCGTTCGGCGGAGCGCGCAGGCCATGCTGCGCCTCGCACAGGCCGGACGTCTGGCCCATATCGGCCTCGATGAGAGCAGGCTCGATGACGTGGTGGACTATGTCATCGAGACGACCCGACAGAACTATCCCGCGCTCGACATGCCGTTCCATGCGCGCTGGCGGCATTTCAAGGCAGGGACGCGCGATCTCTGGGCGGAGCTGGATGCAGCAACCGACTGGCCCTCGCAGCGTGCGCGGCTGAAGGCGGCCTATGATCTTGTGATCGTCAGTGTGTTGCTCGATGCGGGCGCGGGCATGGCGTGGCGTTTCCGCGAGCCGGTGACGGGCCTCGATGTCAGCAAATCGGAAGGGCTGGGACTGGCCTCGCTGACCATGTTTCGCAACGGCCTGTTTTCAAGCGATCCGGCCGATCCGCTGCGTGTCGATGCAACACGGCTTCTGGCGCTGACTGTCGACGAGCTGAGGGCCGGGTTTCAGGTTGGACCAGACAATCCCATGGTTGGGCTCGATGGACGCTGCAGCTTGCTGCGGCGCCTCGGCACGCACCTGGCTGGCAAATATGTCGACCAATCCGAGAACCGCAGACCCAGCGTGCTGGCTGACCAATGTCTCGCTTTGGCAGCACGCGACGGTTGCCTCAAGGCCGAGGCAATCCTTCAGGCCGTGCTGATCGAGCTCGGCCCGATCTGGCCAGCGCGCGAGGGCGCGTTGCCTCATTCCGGCGATGTCTGGTTCCATCCGCAAGGCGTGCCGCTGGAAGGGTGGATGCCGGTTGTCGCCTTCCACAAGCTCTCGCAATGGCTCAGCTATTCGCTGATCGAGCCGCTGCTCTGGACCGGGCATAAGGTCACGGAGATCGATGGGCTGACCGGTCTGCCGGAATATCGCAATGGCGGGCTCTTTCTCGATCTGGGCGTGCTGACGCTGAAGGATCAAGCGGACTGGACGCGCGCGCATGAGGCCAGCTCGGCGCTTGTCATCGAATGGCGGGCCCTGACCGTGGCATTGCTCGACATCGTGGCTGCGCGCATGCGGGCAAAGCTTGGCCTGAGTGCCGATCAGCTGCCGCTGGCCAAGGTTCTGGAGGGTGGCACCTGGGCTGCTGGGCGCCGCATTGCCCGCGAGAAGCGGGCAGATGGCGGGCCACCCTTGACAATCATCAGTGACGGCACCGTTTTCTAGCAAGCAGTCAATCAGGAAGGACAGGGCCATCATGAAAGGCGTCACCATCGTCGATCACCCACTCGTGCAGCACAAGCTCACGCTGATGCGCGAGAAGGACCGCTCCACCAAGAGCTTCCGGCAGCTCCTCAACGAGATCGGGATGTTGCTGTGCTATGAGGTGACGCGCGACCTGCCAACGCAGCTGATCGAGATCGAGACGCCGCTGACCAAGACGATGCAGCCGGTGATCGCCGGCAAGAAGCTGGTTTTTGCGCCGATCCTGCGCGCCGGCGTCGGCTTTCTCGATGGCATGCTGGAGTTGGTCCCCGCCGCTCGCGTCGCCCATATCGGCCTTTACCGTGATCCCGACACGCTGCAGGCAGTTGAGTATTATTTCAAGGCGCCGTCCGACATTGCCGAGCGCATGATCGTGGTGATGGATCCGATGCTGGCCACAGCCAATTCAGCGGTGGCTGCCATTGACCGTCTGAAGGAGCGCGGTGCGAAAGACCTGCGTTTCATGTGCCTGCTGGCGGCACCCGAGGGAATCGCGCGGATGCGCGATTCCCATCCCGATGTGCCGATTTGGACAGCCGCCATTGACGAAAAGCTGAATGAGCACGGTTACATTGTGCCGGGTCTGGGCGATGCAGGCGACCGGATGTTCGGGACAAGGTAGGGCGCGCTGGCGTCAATGCGGGGGCGCCTTTTTCATTATACTCCGCCGTCATGCTCGGGCTTGTCCCGAGCACCCACGTCTTTAGCTTCAGCAAAAAAGGAAAAACGTGGGTCCTGGGCACAAGGCCGAGGATGACGGTGGTGCTGTTTCTGACGAAGAAGACATGGTTGCCCGGGGCGCGCCCGAGCATGACGCGAAACATGAAAAAGGGCGCCTGTTACGGCGCCCTCTGACATTCGTGGTCGGCTGAGCCTCAGTTGCCAACGGCGCCTGAATCGCGCAGCGGCTTGTCAAGCAGCTTGATGTCCTTTGCCAGCTGCGCGGCAAGGCCAGCCGGCGAGCGCTCGACCTTGTTTGGGATCACGGTGCCGAGATCCATCAGGCGCTTCTTGGTGTTCTCGTCATCCAGTGCTTTGTCGAGTGCATCGACCAGCTTTGCCTGAATATCGGCAGGCAGCCCCTTGGGCCCGAAAATCGCGTTCCAGCCGGAGATCTGATACTCAGGTAGACCGCCTTCTGTGGTGGTCTGCACATTCGGCAGCACGGGCGAGCGGGCCGGTGTTGCAACGGCCATGCCCTTGATGTTGCCAGCGGTGATCTGCGTGGTCAGGTTGGTGATCTGGTCGCACATGAAATCGACCTGGCCAGAGACAAGATCGTTCAGGGCAGGGCCCGTGCCGCGATAGGCAACGGCATTCAGCTTCGGCACGCCAAGCTGGGCTTTCAGCAGCACGCAGGTGGTGAAGGCCGTGGAGCCGACACCGGCATGGGCCTGGTTCACCTTGTCGGCGTTGGCCTTCAGATAGGCGGTGAATTCCTGCAGGTTGTTGGCCGGAAAATCCTTCTTGGTCACAATCAGGATCGGCGTGATTCCGGCAATGCCGATGGGCGTGAAGTCCGTCTGCGGGTTGTATTTCAGGTTGGGATAGAGCGCGGGCGCAGCCGCATGCGTGCCCATCTGGCCCATGTTGAGCGTGTAGCCATCGGGAGCAGACTGCGCGACACGGGCGGTGGCGGTGGTGCCGCCGGCGCCAGCCGAGTTCTCGACAATGATCTGCTGGCCAAGTGTGCGTGACATGTGCTCGGAAACCATGCGCGCGATCACATCGGTTGGCCCGCCTGCGGCGAAGGCCACGACCATGGTGATCGGCTTGTTCGGATAGTTCGACTGCGCGACAGCGCCCGTCGACAGGGCGAGGGCAAGGCCCGAGGCGGCGACTGCGGCAAGCAGGAAACGGCGGTTCATGATGTCTCTCCCAAAAGATCGATTGCTGGTTTGTTGTTCTTGTCGCCAGAGGTGGGTCTCAGGCCCGCCTCCGGCAAGTGGTCATTCGGTAAACACTTCGTCGCGCTTCTTCGACATGGCCGGCAAAACGGCAACGACCAGCACAATGGCGGCCACCACCAGCAGACCTGCTGAAATGGGCCGTTCTATGAAGGTCATGAATGAGCCGCGCGAGATGATGAGGGCCTGGCGCATCTTCTCTTCCATCAACTTGCCCAGCACGAAACCCAGCAGCATGGGTGCAGGCTCGAAGCCGAGCTTGATGAGCAGATAGCCGAACAGGCCAAACAGTGCCGTGAAGGCCACATCCATCGGCTGGTTGTTGATCGAGTAGATGCCGATGCAGCAGAAGATCAGGATCGCCGGATACATCAGGCGGTAGGGCACTTTCAGCAATTTCACCCAGACACCAACCAGCGGCAGGTTGATGATGAGCAGCATCGCATTGCCGATCCACATCGAGGCGATCATGCCCCAGAACAGCTCGGGGTTCTTGGTCATCACCTGCGGGCCGGGGATGATGCCATGGATGGTCA
>JAYWHQ010000533.1:0-7548 GCA_043777655.1 Allobosea sp.
CCAGCCAATGCCGATCGCGATCAGCAGCAACGGACCCATCACAACCGCAGCAGCGAAAACCATGGCATTGCGTGCTTCGGCCAAAATGGAGAAAGCGACGTTTTCCGGCTCTGTCAGCAAGACATGCCAAATCCACTTTCCAATCTTGACGTCATGCGCCACCGTGACCAGCTGCGTGCCGTCCTCAGCCGCAACATTCCGATGCATGGCATCGATCGATTTGTCGAATGCGGCGCGATCAAAAGCTGCAGCCGGAACGAAGGCGGCATCGGCTGCATCAACTGTGGACAGGGCTTCGCCTGTTGAACCCATGACAAATGCACGGGACTTCGACTTGTTGGCAGCGGTTGCAGTCAGCATGCCATTTATCAGCTGGGGGCCAACAGCGACGACGAAGGTGCCGATCTGGCGGCGACCGCTGGCCACAACAGCTTCGGATTCATAAATCGGCTCGGAGATAAAGGCGCGACGCTGTTTGTTGGCAGCGGCATAAGCGCGAAAATCGACGGCAAACTGAGTACCAAGAGGCTGGCCACGCGCGGCAGCTGTGGCCTCAGCCAAACCAGAACCCTTCAGCAGTGGACCTTCGAGCTCTTCACCAAATTCCTTGCCCTTGGTGACGCTGTAAACCACGCGCCCCTTCTCCGAGATCAGGTAGATATCAGCATAGCCGAACTGCTTGAACACGCTGGCATAGGTCTCGTGAATGGGTCCATGGCGCCAGGAATAGCCGTGGCGGTGGTCCTCGCCGGTCAAGGCGACACGCTGTTCTGCTGTCAAATCGGGCCGGTCGCGATAGTGATCGACAATCGTCTTGCGATCCGCGTCGCCAATTTCCATCCACTTTGCTGCTTCGCCGATGCCATTTGCAGCAAAGGCGCTGCGTGCCTGGACGGCCACTTCCGAAGTCAGATTTTGCCAGCGCCTTTCGAGCGCTTTTGCCTCACCATCCGCAGCAGCGAGCAGACGCTGGCGGACGCTGTCTTCCATCGAGCCCTTGATGGTCATGTATGCCGAAGCAGCCACGCCAGCAGCCGCAATCAGCGCCAGCACCAGCATTGTGGCTGGCAGCTTGAACTTCAGGCTGGAAAACATCTTCATTTTCTGGATTTCCGTGCAGGTTCTTCCCCGTTTTGAGGAAGCCTGAACAAGATTAACCAAAATTGAATGTCCAGCCGGATCACACCAACATCATGAAAAATTACAATCTGGCGTTGAATGATCAAAAAATATTCTATTTATACGGAAGTGCTATGCGAGGCTTGCCAGCACTGCCAGAGAACCAAGGCAGGCGACGGCCAGGCTGAATGCCACAAGCGCCAAAGCGGGTGCAGAAACATGTCGCATGGGAGCCCCAGAAGCTTAGCCGCCGAATCACTGCAGCGCACCTGTCGAAGATCATGCGGCTCTGCGGCACCGGATCGGCGATTTTATGGTGGAAACATGGCGGCGCAGCCCGTAAACCCCTGCCATGCTTCAAATCAACTCCATTACATATCGCCTCGGCGACCGGCTGCTGCTTGACCAGACGGGGGCCTTCCTGCCCGAAGGCTCGCGCGTCGGACTTGTCGGCCGCAACGGCACCGGCAAGACGACGCTGTTTCGCATCATCACCGGCGAACTTGCGACCGAAGGCGGCAGTATCACCTTGCCCAAGGGCCTGCGCATTGGTGGCGTGGCGCAGGAAGCGCCTGGCGGGCCGGAGACGCTGATCGAGGTTGTGCTGGCGGCTGACACCGAGCGCGCGGCGCTGCTGGCAGAATCCGAAACGGCCAAAGACCCGATGCGCATTGCCGAAATCGAGACCCGGCTGGCGGATATCGAGGCGCATGCCGCGCCATCGCGCGCAGCCACGATTCTCTACGGGCTGGGCTTCAACGAGGAGGCGCAACAGCGCCCCTGCTCCGATTTCTCCGGCGGCTGGCGCATGCGCGTGGCGCTGGCGGCCGTGCTGTTTTCGGCGCCCGACCTGCTGCTGCTCGACGAGCCCACCAACTATCTCGATCTGGAAGGCACGCTCTGGCTCTACGATTATCTCGCGCGCTATCCGCACACGATCCTGGTGGTCAGCCATGACCGGGAATTGCTCGACACCTGCGTCGACCACATCCTGCATCTCGATCAGGGCAAGCTGACCATGTATCGCGGCGGCTATTCGTCGTTCGAGTTGCAGCGCGCGCAGCAGCAGGCCTTGCTGGTGAAAATGCAAGACAAACAGCAAGCAGAGCGCGCCCATCTGCAGGCCTTCGTTGACCGGTTCAAGGCCAAGGCCTCGAAGGCACGGCAGGCACAATCGCGCATGAAGCGGCTGGAGAAGTTGCAGCCGGTGGCAGCCATCGTTGACCGGCAGGTGCTGCCCTTCTCCCTGCACGGCCCGGAGCGGCCGATGTCGCCGCCAATGGTGGTGATGGACAATGTCTCCGCCGGCTATGGTGACCGCACCGTCTTGTCGCGGCTGAACCTGACGCTGTTGCCCGATGACCGCGTGGCGCTGCTGGGCTCCAACGGCAATGGCAAGTCGACCTTCTGCAAGCTGATCGGCGGGCGGCTGGAGCAGCTCAGCGGCGAGATGAAGCGCTCACCCAAGCTGAAGACGGCCTACTTCGCGCAACACCAGCTCGATGAGTTGAGGCTCGACGAGACGCCGGTTGCCCATCTGCGCAGTCTGATGCCAGATGTGCCGGAATCGAAAGTGCGCGCCAAGGCAGCGCAGATCGGCTTTCCGGCGCAAAAGGCCGAGACGCCGGTCAAGAACCTGTCCGGCGGCGAAAAGGCCCGGCTGATGCTGGGACTTGCGGCCTTTGACGGGCCGCATTTGCTCATCCTCGACGAGCCGACCAACCATCTCGACATCGATTCCCGCGCTGCTCTCATGGAGGCGATCAACGACTATCCCGGCGCTGTCATACTTGTGAGCCATGATCGCTTCCTGATCGAGGCCTGCGCCGACCGGCTCTGGCTGGTGACCGACGGCACCGTGAAGAATTTTGATGGCGATCTCGATGACTATCGCGCGCTGGTGCTGAGCGGCGGCAAGAGCCGGGAGCCCAAGGGCAAGAAGCAGCAGGATCAGAAGGCCGATTCAGCTGATGACGCCGCACCGGAGCCGAAGCGCCAGACACCTGCAGCGCTTCGCCACAAGCTGAACCTGATGGAAGCCAACATGGCCAAGCTCAGTGGCCTGATCGACAAGATCGACGGCGCGCTCTCCAGCGGCCTCATCCAGGCCAAGGACCCGCAAAAAGCCGCCGAATTCACGCGCCAGCGCGCCAAACTGGCCAAGGCGCTGGTGGTGGCGGAAGAAGAATGGCTGGAGATGAGCGCGGGCGGGTGAGGGTGAGGTTACGCGATGGCTTCACGACCCGTCATTGCGAGCGTGAGCCGAAGCAATCCATGCGCGCCTTCAAAAAAGATAGATTGCTTCGCTACGCTCGCAATGACGGCAAATCGCATAAGAGTTTGAGTCCTGTTCCTCAGCCGAACGCTTTATATGAGCCCAACAGATGACAGCATTCCTGTTAAAGTCACCGTCAACGCCCCCATCGAAGAGGAGCAGGACTGGACGTGCCGCTACACCATTGATTGGCCCGATAGACCGCGACGGTTTTACACCGTTGGCGTCGATGCTGTGCAAGCCGTGATGCTGGCGATGGAGATGATCGGCGCCGAACTTTATACCAGCGAGGCGCACCGGAACGGCAGCCTTCGTTGGTTTGAACCTGGAGATGGCTACGGCTTCCCTGTTGCGCCGACAATACGGCATCTTCTTGTGGGCTTTGACGCAAAGCGTGAAGGCCTCTAGCCACCACCCTCTCACCCCTGCCCGGGCTTCACGATCCGCGTCAGCTTGTTATCCGTGAAGAGGTAGATTTCGCGCCCGCCAGGCTCGTTGTAGAGCACCTGCGCCTCGCGCTGGCCCTTGCCGCTTTCGCCCACCAGCACGTCCGTGGGGGCAGCACCCTTCAGCTTCACAAGATCGCATTCGCCGATGCCGACGGCGATTTCTGTGGCCTTGGCAGGGCCGGTGACGGCCAAGCCGCCCGCCTCGCATTCGCCGCCCGCTGTCAGCAACGGCTCGGTTGAACCAGAACGCGCTGGTGGATCAGCGACCGTGCGTGTGCCGCCCGAGCTGCCGCCGCAGGCGCTGAGCGAAAGGGCCGCAGCAAGCGCGCAGACGACTGAAAGGCTGCAGCGGAACACGGGCTCTCGCATCGCAAACATCCGGTTCATGCCTTTTTCTCCCAGCGGCCATTCTCGTCCTGCTGCCAATAAGTGGCAGCTTGGCCTGCGGCCTTCAGCCGTTTCCAATCCTCGCGCGCCTTGGCGAGCGCGTCGGGATCATCGCCATCGAACATCAGCACGATGCGCTCATAGCCATCCAACGCATCGGGAATGCGCGCACCATCGACGCAGAAGCGGATCGCCGCGTTGTTGACGTTGGCGGCGCCTGTCGTCAGCAGAATGGGCTGGTTGGCCGCCTCCGGCTCCTGATCCGTGCCATGAGGCAGGAACGCATCATCGGCATAGGCCCAGAGATGATCGTCCAGCGCGCTGACGCGTTCAGGGCTGGAGGTCTCTACCGCCACCTTCCAGCCGCGCTCACGCGAGCGCTGCAGCAGCGTGGGCAACACGCGCTCCAGCGGCTGGCTTTGCAGGTGATAGAACAGGATTTCCGTGCTCATGACAGGACCTGAACTGACCAGACTGCGAGTCGCACCAAGGCGTTGCCGCAATCAGCTCTCATAATGATTCAATACCAGTCGGTCGAGCAGGCGCACACCCCAGCCGGAACCCCAGGACCGATTGATCTCGCTCGAAGGCGACCCCATGCCGGTGCCGGCAATGTCGAGATGGACCCATGGCACGTCATTGACGAAGCGCTGGAGGAACTGGGCTGCCGTGATCGAGCCGCCATAGCGCCCGGCGGAGTTCTTCATGTCGGCGAATTTCGAGTCAATCATCTTGTCGTATTCGGCTGAAAGCGGCATGCGCCAGACCTTTTCGCCCGTGGTTTTGGCAGCAGCTGACAGCCGCTCCGACAACTCGTCCGAGTTGCTGAACAGGCCCGCATGCTCCTGCGCCAGCGCCACGAGGATGGCGCCTGTGAGGGTGGCCAGATTGATCATGAAGGTGGGCTTGAAGCGCTCCTGCACATACCAGAGCACATCAGCCAGCACGAGGCGCCCCTCGGCGTCGGTGTTGATGATCTCGATGGTCTGGCCTGACAGCGAGGTGACGATGTCGCCCGGACGCTGCGCCTTGCCGTCAGGCATGTTTTCCACCAGCCCGATGACACCGATGGCGTTGACCTTCGCCTTGCGGGCGGCCAGCGCATGCATGAGACCGGTGACGCAGGCCGCACCCGCCATGTCGCCCTTCATGTCTTCCATGCCCTGGGCTGGCTTGATCGAGATGCCGCCTGTGTCAAAGGTCACGCCCTTGCCGATGAAGGCGACGGGCTTGGTGGCAGCCTTGCCGCCATTCCAGCGCATGATGACGACACGGCTCTCGAACTCCGAGCCCTGGCCGACGCCAAGCAGCGCGCGCATGCCGATCTTCTTCAGCGCCTTGTCGTCAAGAATTTCGATCTCGACACCAAGCTTCGAAAGCTCTGCCGCACGGCGGGCAAATTCGACGGGATAGAGCACATTAGGCGGCTCGTTGACGAGGTCGCGCGCCAGATTGACACCGCCTGCCACGGCCTCGCGCGCCTTGAGCGCCTTTTTCACCGCCGTCACATCAGTGACACGAACCGTCACGCTGGCGGGCGCAGCCTTGTCGGCTTCCTTGGTCTTGGTCTTGTAGCGGTCGAACCTATAGGCGCGCAGGCTCAGGCCCAGCACCAGATCTGCCGCCTCGTCGGCACTCATCTCTTGTTCCGGCCATTGTGCGACGACCGTGGCTGCACGCTTGGCCGACAGCTTGCCCATGATGGCGCCGCCGAGCATCACGACATCGAGCTTGGCACGCTCGCCAACTGGGCCGGTGCCCATCACGATCACGCGAGAGACAGGGGCCTTTGCTGCGGCCAGAACGGTCAAGCCGGACATGGCCTTGCCCTTGAAGCTCTCTGCCTCGGCGGCGGCCGGGATCAGCGCGGTCGTCTGCGCGCCCATCAGCTTCATCGCGGCATCTGGCAATGCCAGTATGTCACTTGCAAAGGTCACCATGTCGCCTGCATCGACGGCCGTTATCGGCTTGATATCGATCTTCAACCGCTCTGCCATTGCTTTCTCGCCACCTTCGTTGAAAAAATCACCAAAAGGCCATGAATCGGGCACATCCGATTCCCCAACCTGTCAAAACACAGGTTATACGAAGATCGGGGGCATGCGAGCCCCGCCGAGCAATACTGGTCTGCGCTGTCCACACAGCGCGCTGCCTCTTCCTGGAGCTCTTCACGCGTGAAATTCGGCCTGCTCGAGCGTTACATCTTTCGCACAGCGGCGGTTGCCGCCATCGTGCTGCTGATCGGGCTGACCGCTGTCATCTGGGTGACACAGGCGCTCAAGGAATTTGATCTCATCACGGCCAAGGGCCAGACGATCTTCATCTTCTTCACCGTCACGGCGCTTTCGCTGCCAGCACTGATCGCCGGCATAACACCGGTCGCGCTGTTCATGGCGACGCTTTACACGCTCAACAAGCTCAACAGCGACTCCGAACTGATCGTCATGAATGCGGCCGGCGTCTCGCCCTCTCGGGTGACCAAGCCATTCATCCTGCTGACGGCCCTGTCGTGTCTGCTGGTCGGCTGGATGACGTTGTCCGTGATGCCAGCTGGATTCCGGTTGCTTCGCGACCTCATCACGGCCATCCGGGCTGACTTCGTCTCGAACATCGTGAAAGAGGGCCAGTTCGTTGCACTCGATTCAGGTGTGACCTTCCACTACCGCGAGAAAAGCGGCGACGCGCTGCTCGGCATCTTCTTTCAGGACCGGCGCGAGGCTGACCGCACCTCGATTTACATCGCAGAGCGCGGCAAAACAGCCGAAGCCGACGGCAACAGCTTTCTGATCCTCGAAAAAGGGACAGTGCAGCGCGAGGATCAGCGCAGCCGCGATTCCTCGATCATTGCGTTCGAGCGCTATGCGCTGAACCTGTCCTCGCTGGGCGGCGGGGATGGCACTGGCGGTGACGGCGATGGCGACAAGGTGATCTACAAGCCGCGCGAGCGCACCACCCTGGCACTGCTCTTCCCGGATACGAATGAGGGCTATTACAAGATACAGGTGGGCCGTTTCCGGGCTGAACTCCACAATCGGCTCTCGGCTCCGTTGTACCCGATTGCTTTCATGCTTGTGGCTTTTGCGGCACTCGGTGAGGCGCGAACCACCCGGCAAGGGCGCGGCGTGGCCATCCAGTCTGCCATCATGACGGTGGCCGCGCTCCGCATTGGAGCCTATGCGGCATGGACAGCCAGCGTGTCATCCGCCTTTGCGGCAGTGTTGCTTTACCTTTTGCCTTTGGCCAGCATTGCCTTTTCCATCCTGGTGATCGTGTCTGGCCATGCCATGCGCCAGCGGGTCAATGCGCTTCTCGCCAGGC
>JAYWHQ010000534.1:0-2259 GCA_043777655.1 Allobosea sp.
TGTTCGCTGCAGCTCTACTCGCCGCAAGTGATCTTGAGCGGCAGCTCATCGCTGATGGTGCCTGACGCGTTGCCGACATTGCCGGTGAAATCCTCGCGCTCGGCCAGCCCGAAGGCCAGCGAGCGCTCGTGCCCCTTGGATTCGCACCAGGCATTGGCGACGATCTTGCCGCATTCCTTGCCGCTGGTGATGCATTCGGCCACGCCATAACCATCGCCTTGCGGGATCAGATAGGTCTGCTCGCCCTTGGTGACGACCGGGCCGCTTTTCGACGGCAGCACCGACAGCGAGATGCCGGCACCAAAGGCCATCAGCAATCCAAGCGTGGCAATTGCGCGCCGCATGATCGTCCCCATAACAAACCGTTAATCCGGCCTGTCAGCCGACCTTCCGCCTGTTTCGTAAATTTTCGGTAAATCCGATGTACTTTGTTGCGGTGCAACATGACAGACGCAGCCCTTGACGGCGTTCGCGCCAGAAGGCAATGCTTTTCACATGACGCGGAGCATTTTCTCCATTTGCAGCATTTGTCGCTAGCTTTCGCTGGCCGGCTGCTCACGTCTTCGTCCTAAACGATCACGAAAAGCGCTCCGGCCGAGATGGCCTGCCGATCCGTGCGCTCTCGTGAAGGACCTGTCACATGGCAGAATTGAAGCTCTACAACACGCTGACCCGGAAGAAGGAGGTGTTCCAGCCTCTCGATCCCGACAATGTCCGCATGTATGTCTGCGGCCCCACCGTCTATGACTTTGCCCATATCGGCAATGCGCGCCCGGTCATCGTGTTCGATGTGCTGTATCGGCTGTTGCGGCATGTCTATGGCGAGAACCACGTCACCTATGCCCGCAACATCACCGACGTGGATGACAAGATCAACGCGCGTGCGGCACGTGACTATCCGGGCGAGGAGCTGAACGCGGCGATTGCCAAGGTCACGCAGCCTGTCGAAGACAAATACATGGCGGACGCGCGCGCGCTCGGCTGCCTTGACCCCACCGTGCAGCCACGTGCCACACAGCATCTGGACGGCATGCGCGCGCTGATCGAGCGACTGGTGCAGCGCGGCGCGGCCTATGTGGCGGAAAACCATGTGCTGTTCTCGGTCAGCGCCATGGCCTCAGACAGCGGCAAACTGCCGAAATACGGCTCGCTGGCGCGCCGCTCGCTGGACGAGATGCTGGCGGGCGCGCGTGTCGATGTGGCGCCCTACAAGCGCGACCCGATGGATTTCGTGCTGTGGAAACCGTCTGATCCCGGCCAGCCCGGCTGGCCCTCGCCCTGCAACATTCCGGGCCTTGGCCGCCCCGGCTGGCACATCGAATGCTCGGCCATGTCGATGGCGACGCTGCTGGCGCCCTTCGGCGGCGGGCTGCAATGCGATGACCCGGTCAAGAACACCTTCGACATCCATGGCGGCGGCATCGACCTCGTGTTTCCGCACCACGAGAACGAAATCGCGCAAAGCTGCTGCGCCTTCGGCTCGGACAAGATGGCCTCTGTCTGGATGCACAACGGCTTCCTGCAGGTGGAAGGCCAGAAAATGTCCAAGAGTGTCGGCAATTTCATCACGATTGACGAGCTGCTGAACACGACCAAGTTCGGTGGGCGCAAATGGCCGGGCGAAGTGCTGCGGCTGGCCATGCTCAAGACGCATTACCGTCAGCCGATTGATTGGACGGTGAGAGCGCTGGAGGAGGCGGAAGCGCGGCTAAAGCAGTATCGCCGCCTGTCCGAGAAGTTTGGATCTGGAAATGAGGTCGCCGTTCCTGAGATTTTTTTGAACCGTCTTCGCGATGATCTGAATCTGCCGTCGGCCATTGCTGAGATTGATGTTTTGGCTCGTCAAGCGAATGGTATCACGCGCGATGGCCCTTCGACCGCAGCTGAGGCAATCCGACGTCAAACTGTCGGTGCCGACGCAATGAGAGCAGCGCTTAGTTTTCTTGGCATCAAGCTTGAGCAATCGGCTGGCGCTGTAAATCAGTTGTTTGACAATGATGTCGAAGCCCTCATCACCGCCCGCAACGCAGCCCGTGCCGCCAAGAACTTCGCCGAATCCGACTGCCTGCGCGCCGAGCTCGAAGCCATGGGCCTCACGCTGAAAGACGGCAAGGACGCCGATGGCAACCCGGTGACGACCTGGGAGGTGAAGCGGTGAGCCCGGTCGGCCCGACCCCTCATCCGTCCGCTGCGCGTCCACCTTCTCCCGACCAATCTCGGGTTAACCCGAGATTGGTCGGGAGAAGGTGGACGCGCAGC
>JAYWHQ010000535.1:0-2256 GCA_043777655.1 Allobosea sp.
GTGAAGGCGGCTTCAAGGCTGCGGCCACCAACAACGACTTGACCCAAGCCGAGATCAACGCCCTCGTGGACAAGCCCGAATGGCGCAAGCTGATCCGCAGCACCTTTGAGCTGATCGGCACTGTGAAAGCAGAACGCCGCTTCACCCAGGAAGGCTATCGCGGCGTCGAATTGCAGGTCACGCCCAAGGCAGGCCCGGACGCGGCGAATGTCCGGATGGTCGTCGCGATGGTGGAAACGGCGAAGGGCCGCACGACGGTGCTTTGCGTCACGACGTTGAAGGACCTCGCCAAGGGCCTGCCCCAATTCCGGGCCATCCGCGCCTCGATCACGTTGCCGAAATAGACTGCAAGCCGCTTGAGACTGTGAATATGCCGCGATGGGTGGCGCTGTGCGATGTCATTATCGGCAGCCGCCTGCCTCACGCCAGGAACAGCGCATCTGACAGCAACTGCTGCGCTGCCGGGTCGGTCGTCAGGAAAAAGGCTTTCTCGATCCGGCTTGTTGCGATGGTGCTGGTCACAAAGGCACCAACAGCCTGTGCTTCAGCGACATGATCCCTTTCGAGATGCGGATTGGCAATCCTTGCTTCATCACCATGGTTGATGAGGTCAAAACGAAGATGGGCCATGTGCAGGGCAGCTGCGGGGTCGGGCACCATGTCCCATGTTCTCAATAACCGCATGATGTCTGCCCCGGCACAGATCAACATGGCAATGACGTCGTCTATTCTCAACGCGCAACGATATACAGACCCGCCGGTCCCCTTCCAGCCGCCATCGACCGCCTGATTGGCGAGGCAGGCGATCAACAGCGCATCAAAATAGTGATCGATGGCCACAACTTCGGCTGCCGGCCAGACCGAGCGGTAAGGCGTGCGGCCAAGCTGCATCAGGTTACACTCGGGCGCGTCGTGTAGTTTCGGGTCGTTCAACGCGAACAGCTCGAAATAGCGTGGCAGCAGATAGCGCAGGTCGTCGCTGTGCGGACCGTCCTCATCATGGCCATGAGCCGACCAGCTATACTGATCCAGCAGGCCACCATCGATCTGGCGAAGCGGGAGCTTGAGGAGCCTGTCCCTGTCAGACCCGCTGAAGCACACATTGCACATGCAGACCCGAGCCGAGAAGCGCGAAGCGTAAGGCGCAAAGACGGCATATGCACGATCGATGGCCGCCCGAAGCTGTTCCGTCATGGCAATCGCACCGGGGCTGATTGCCGGGGTCGCTTTGGTGTCATCTGCCAGCACTTGCTGTTCAGCCATCTCACACCTTTGCTTGCACGCGCATCACGAAACTGAACATGGCCTATGCACTATGCAACAAAATCTCAAGAACCGCGATCTCCGCCTCTCAGAATCAGACACTGATGGAGGGCGACCTGATCTTTCAGAGATGACGCGGCGCGGGACTTGCTCCGCGAACGCTGGTGCAAGCATCCGCGCTGCACAGGTCTGAGATATGGCGAGTGTCTCCCGGTCGTCATGTGCCAGAGGTTGATCACACCCTTCGGCATCGCTGCAGATCAGCAGTTCAGGCAGGTGTATTCGGGTTTCAAATGAGACCACCAGCAAGGCATGCAGAGTGTCCACATATTCAGGTATCTGGAATTCGCAAGCGCTCGACAGCATGCCTCCTTAAATCTAAGCTGCATCCATGCTTCAGCATGACCGACGCACGACTGGCTTTTGCAAGATCCTGGCTTTGGCTCTGGTTTTTAGCCTTGTCCTCCTTCTCCCGTTGCAACAGGCTTTCGCACAAACAGCGAGCAGCCGTGACGATGACCTTCTCCGGTTCGTCACGGAGTGTGGCGGCGCGGTACCAGCCCCGTTCAAATCGGTGGCAGATATCCGGCGGGAAATCGATTGCGTCGCGGCGCTGGTGAAAGCGCAGGGGAACAGTTCCCGGACTGTCGAAAGCCCCGCCATGTGGATCACGGCCCAGACGGGGCCGTGGGAATATCGCTACGACCTCGACGGGGCCTTGCAGGACATCCTTGCCTGTGTCGTGACATCCGGCCTTGTGTTGCCCGTCGGGCGTGCCGTGAAGGTCAGCCTCAGTTCGACGGACACGATCCATGAATGGAGGCTTCCCTCGCTCGGCATCAAGGCGACTGCCATCCCGGGGAGGATAAATACCGCCACCCTGCGAAGTGAGGCAGCAGGGGTGGTGGAGGGCCTCATCGTGCGAAACGAAGATTCAGCAAAGGCAAGCAGTACACCCTTCACGGTGCGTTTTCTGGCCGAAACCGAGTACTC
>JAYWHQ010000536.1:0-2249 GCA_043777655.1 Allobosea sp.
CATGTGGAAAACTGCCGTGCCGCAGGGTCGTTCCACAGCGCTTTGCTGGCCTTTTGCCGCAGCTTCCCGTAGACCGGGAGCTACCCCTGAAAACACAGCGAGACGATACGCCACGTGAGCGACGCCAGCGACATTCCCGGTACCCCGCCCCCCTCGTCCGATCCCGAGATCCAGCGGATCGACATCGTCGAGGAGATGAAGACCAGCTATCTCGATTACGCGATGAGCGTGATCGTCAGCCGTGCGCTGCCGGATATCCGCGATGGCCTGAAGCCGGTGCACCGGCGCATCCTGTTCTCGATGCATGAAAACAAGAACACGCCAGAGCGGCCCTATACCAAATGTGCCCGTATCGTCGGCGACACGATGGGCAAGTATCACCCGCACGGCAATCTGGCGGTCTACGACGCCCTGGTGCGCATGGCGCAGGATTTCTCGCTGCGTCTGCCGCTGATTGATGGGCAGGGCAATTTCGGCTCGATGGATGGCGATTCGCCCGCCGCTGACCGCTACACCGAGGCACGGCTCGACAAGTCTGCCATGTCATTGCTGGCGGATCTGGACGCCGACACGGTCGATTTCCAGCCCAATTATGATGGCAAGGAGCTGGAGCCGAAGGTTCTGCCCGCCCGCTTCCCGAACCTGCTGGCCAATGGCGCAGGCGGCATCGCGGTCGGCATGGCGACCAACATCCCGCCGCACAATCTGGGCGAGCTGATCGATGCTTGCGTGGCGCTGATCGACAAGCCGGAAATCACCATCGACGAACTGATCGAGATCATCCCCGGTCCGGATTTTCCGACCGGCGGCTCGATCATGGGCCGCACTGGCGTCCGGCAGGCCTATCACACAGGCCGCGGCTCCATCATCATGCGCGCCAAGTCGCATATCGAGGAGCTGCGCAAGGAGCGCGAGGCCATCATCATCACCGAGGTTCCCTATCAGGTGAACAAGGCCTCGCTGGTGGAGAAGATCGCCGATCTGGTGCGCGAGAAGCGCGTTGAAGGCATTTCCGATCTGCGGGACGAATCCAACCGCGAAGGTGTGCGTGTCGTCATCGAGGTCAAGCGCGACGCGATGGCCGATGTCGTGCTGAACCAGCTCTATCGCTATACGCCGCTGCAAAGCTCTTTTGGTGCCAACATGCTGGCCCTGAACGGTGGGCGGCCCGAGACGCTGAATCTCAAGGATTTCCTTGTCGCCTTCGTCGAGTTCCGCGAAGAGGTCGTCTCGCGCCGCACCAAGCATCTGCTGGGCAAGGCGCGTGAGCGGGCCCATGTGCTCTGCGGCCTTGCGACAGCTGTGGCCAATATCGACGAGGTCATCCGCCTGATCCGCACCTCGCCTGATCCGAACACGGCGCGCGAGCAGCTGATGGGGCGTGACTGGCCAGCCGAAGACATCATGCCGCTGATCCGGCTGGTCGATGATCCGCGCCATCCGGTCAATTCCGATGGCACATATCGCCTTTCGGAAGCGCAGGCGCGTGCAATCCTCGATCTGCGCCTGCAGCGTCTGACAGCACTTGGCCGTGATGAAATCGGCGAAGAGCTGGAAAAACTGGCCGCCGAAATCTCGGATTATCTCGACATCCTCCGCTCGCGCGTGCGCATCCAGGCCATCATCAAGAACGAGCTGGCTGAGGTTCGGGCTGCATTCGCCACGCCACGTCGCACCGTGATCGAGGAATGGGATGCCGATCTCGATGACGAGGACCTGATCGCGCGTGAAGACATGGTCGTCACCGTCAGCCATGCTGGTTACATCAAGCGTGTGCCGCTCTCGACCTATCGGGCGCAGCGTCGCGGCGGCAAGGGTCGCTCCGGCATGTCGACCCGTGATGAGGATTTCGTCACGCGGCTGTTCGTCGCCAACACGCACACACCGATCATCTTCTTTTCCTCGCGCGGTCAGGCCTACAAGGAAAAGGTCTGGCGCCTGCCGCTGGCCCAGCCCAATGCGCGTGGCAAGGCGCTGGTCAACATGCTGCCGCTCCAGGCCAATGAGCGCATCACCACCGTGATGCCACTGCCGGAAGACGAGGCCAGCTGGGAAACGCTGGACGTGATGTTCGCGACCGCCTCTGGCGGCGTGCGCCGCAACAAGCTGTCGGATTTCGTACAGGTGAACCGCAACGGCAAGATCGCGATGAAGCTCGACGAGGGCGATGCGATCGTCGACGTGCAGATCTGTTCCGAGGTGGACGATGTGCTGCTCACCACCGCGCAGGGCCAGTGCATCCGCTTTGC
>JAYWHQ010000537.1:0-2242 GCA_043777655.1 Allobosea sp.
TTGAACTGGCCGCCAACCTCTTCCTTCGAGAAGGTCTTCTTGCCATCGGGCTCGGACGAGACCAGCGCCTCGACGACCTTGGCCTTGACGGCATCGACAGCCTTGTAGCGCTCGGCCTTGGCTGTGATCTTGTAGGCCTTGCGCAGGTCTTTTTCAGCGATCTTGAGAACGGCCTTCTCGCAGGCCGAGTGATCGGCAGGCTTGAAATTGCGCGGCTCCTTGGCGGCCTTCTCGGCCAAACGAATGATTGCCTCGATCACTGGCTGGAAATGCTTGTGGCCGAACATCACGGCGCCAAGCATGATTTCCTCGGACAGCTCCTTGGCTTCCGACTCGACCATCAGCACGGCGTCCTGCGTGCCGGCAACAACGAGATCGAGAATGGAGGTCTTCAGTTCGTCTGTGGTCGGGTTCAGCACATAGGCGCCATCGATATAGGCGACGCGCGCGCCGCCCATCGGGCCCATGAAGGGCACGCCGGAAAGTGTCAGGGCCGCAGAAGCGCCAACCATCGCGACAATGTCCGGATCATTTTCCAGATCATGCTGCAGCACGGTGAGGACAACCTGCGTTTCGTTGCGATAACCGCCAACAAAAAGCGGACGGATGGGACGATCGATCAGGCGCGAAACCAGCGTCTCCTTCTCGGAGGGGCGTCCCTCGCGCTTGAAGAAGCCACCCGGAATGCGGCCGGCGGCAAAGGTCTTTTCCTGATAGTTCACGGTGAGCGGAAAGAAATCGATGCCGGCCTTCGGCTCCTTGGCCGACACGGCGGTGGCGAGCACCACGGTGTCACCATATGTCACCATCACGGCGCCATCAGCCTGACGGGCAACCTTGCCGGTCTCCAGGATGAGCTTGCGGCCACCCCACATCAGTTCTTCGCGTTGAATGTCAAACATGTCTGTCTTTCGGATGTTGTTTTCACGAGTCATGCGGCAGGCGCGCAATCGTGGCCCATATGTCCCGGGCAAGACGGCAGAAAACCTCTGCTTCCCATGAGAAAAGAGGTGCTCAGCGATCCTGCCACGGTCGTCCGGGTGAATGACGCGGCCTGTCGTGACGCCGGGTGCCGCCCCATGCGGTCCCCGTAGACGTCTGTTTCGGGACAAGCGCGAACCATTTCGCCTCTTGGCCCTGTTGCAGAACCGCCCGGAACGCTCTTGTCAGCGACCGGGCGGGTCAGAAGATCAGATCAACGGCGGATGCCGAGTTTCTCGATCAGGGTCTTGTAGCGCGGCTCGCTCTTGCTCTTCAGGTAGTCGAGCAGGGAGCGGCGCGTCGCCACCAGCTTCAGCAGGCCGCGACGTGAATGGTTGTCCTTCACATGCGACTTGAAATGGCCGGTCAGGTTGTTGATGCGCTCGGTGAGCACGGCCACCTGAACTTCCGGCGAACCGGTATCATTCGGCTTGGTGGCATATTCGGTCATGAGCGCGGTCTTGCGCTCGGCAGCAATCGACATCGGGAGATCCTTTTTTCAAGGGTGGATCGTGCGGCCAGGCCGGGATGTCGTCCAGCGTGGTCAGTTGAGGCGGCACATCGAGATGAGCCGCAGGCCGGGCAAAAGCACAAGCCTGCTGGGGCTATACACGTTTTTCGCACGATTGCCAGCGACGCGGCATGGTTTCGCCACGAAGCCAAATCAGGTCTGGTTGGATACGGGCTGAAACACGTGAGCCGAGAGTGGAAATCTCCCGGCAATTGTCCTAGATTCAATTCTGTCGCTGATTGATGATCCGGAGTCGCAATGGCCAACCGACCTGTGCTCGATTTCTGGTTTGATTTCGCCTCGACCTATTCCTGGCTTGCCGCAAGGCGCATCGAGGCTCTGGCCAGGGATTGCGAGGTCGAGTTGCGCTGGCGGCCCTTCCTGCTGGGGCCGATTTTTGCGGCGCAGGGCTGGACCTCGTCTCCCTTCAATCTCTTTCCCGCCAAGGGCCGCTACATGTGGCGCGATGTCACGCGCCGTGCCGGCCGCCATGGGCTGAAGGTCGTCAAGCCGGATCCGTTTCCGCAGAATTCGCTGGTGGCCGCGCGTGTCGCGCTGGTCGGGCGGGAAGCCGGCTGGATGGCAGCCTTCTCTGTCGCCCTGCTCCAGGCCCAGTTCACGCAAGGCGCGAATATCGCCGATGAAGCCGTTCTGGTCGCGACGCTGAAGTCTGTCGGTGCGGATGCGGGTGCTGCCCTTGCACAAGCGCGCAGCGAGGAGATCAAGGGCCGGCTCAAGGCCGAGACGGAG
>JAYWHQ010000538.1:0-2241 GCA_043777655.1 Allobosea sp.
CTCTCCAACGCTGACCGTGACGCCGAACTGACGCTGACTTACTGGATGAACGCACTTCAGGGCATCGACAAGTCAACGTCCGTTTTCGTCACGCTCAACCCGCCAGTGCCGCCGCGCGCAGAGCTGACCTTTGGCCGCTATGATTATGCGCACCCGCAATATGACAGCGCAGCGCTCGCTGCACAGGCACGCCTGCCCGAGATTCAGGGCGCGCATCGCAGCTGGTTTGCCGGAGCATGGACAGGCTATGGCTTCCACGAGGACGGTCTGCGTTCCGGGCTGGCCGCCGCCGAAGCGCTGGGTGCCTCGATCCCTTGGCGCCAATCGGCCATGCCAATGGCGGAAGCTGCCGAATGACAGAAGCGAGCCAGCCCCTGTTTGCGCCGCCAGAGGCTGCCGCTTTGCTTTATCCCGGCACCGTGATGCATGCGCGCATGAAGCCGAAGGTGCACCGTTTCACCTACAAGGTCTTCAACCTGCTGATCGATATCGACCGGCTGGAGGAAGCGAACCGCGCAAGCGCCCTGTTCTCGGTCAGCCGGTTCAATCTGGTGTCCTTCCACCCGGCAGATCATGGTGACGGCAAGTCTGAGAACCTGCGCGCCTATATCGACGCCCTCCTCGCCCCTTCCGGCGTTACCCTGGAGGGCGGCCGCGTGCTGCTGCTGTGCTATCCACGCCTGCTCGGCTTCGCCTTCAACCCGATCTCGGTCTATTTCTGCTATGCAGCCGATGGCGAGATCGCAGCTATCGTCTACGAAGTGCGCAACACCTTTGGCGAGATGCACAGCTATGTCGCGTGCATCGAGCCGGGCCAGCTGACCGAGGCCGGCATAAGGCAGGAGCGCGACAAGCGCTTCTACGTGTCACCTTTCATCGACATGCCGATGCGCTATCATTTCCGGCTGAAGCCGCCAGGTGATGGCGTGCATGTGCGCATTCTGGAGACGGATGCTGCCGGGCCGATCCTGGCCGCCACTTTCACGGGCAAACAGCGTGCTTTGACATCATTCGAGCTGCTCAAATCCTCCCTGCGTTTCCCGCTGATGACGTTGAAGGTTGTGGCAGGCATTCATTTTGAGGCGCTGCGTCTTTGGCTGAAAGGCGTGGCCCTGCAGACACGTCCGCCGCCACCACCACCTGTGAGCTATGCCGACCAACCCAAAGCCTGAATTCAACAACCATCGAAAGCAGATGCCTGCCCATGTCTATCCCCTCTTATGCCTCGTCACAGGAACCGCTGGCCGTCACCCGCGCCAATTTTGAGGCCGTGACACGCGACCTGCCCTTCGCCGCGCGCCAGGCGCTGACGCTGGCGAGCAACATTGCCAAAGGTTGCCTGACAGTCGGGTTGCCGGATGGCAGACTCTTCGCCTTTGCAGGCCAGGAAAGCGGGCCCGATGCCCGCATCGACATTCACGACTTCAAGTTTGCGGCACGATTGGCCGATGGCGGCGATCTCGGTTTTGCCGAAGCTTACCTGCGCGGTGAATGGGCAACACCGAGCCTGCCGCATTTCCTCGAGCTGTTTGCCGCCAACCACCCGGTGATCCAGACTTTGCTGGCGGGCAAGCCGCTGGTGCGCATCTGGCAGATGTTCCGCCATTTCCTGAACCGCAACACCAAAAGCGGCTCGAAGCGCAACATCCATGCGCATTACGATCTGGGCAACAGTTTCTACAGCGCCTGGCTGGACCAGACGATGACCTATTCCTCGGCGATCTATGCACCCGGAGACAATGATCTGGCAGCAGCCCAAACGCGGAAATATCGCGCCTTGGCCGATGCGCTCGAGATCAAGCCAACCGACCAGGTGCTCGAGATCGGCTGTGGCTGGGGCGGTTTTGCCGAATTTGCCGCCCGCGAGATCGGCTGTCGCGTGACTGGCCTCACGATCAGCGAGGAGCAGTTCAAGTTTGCGCACGAGCGCATCGAGAAAGCCGGGCTGTCTCATCTCGTCGACTTCAAGTTGCAGGACTATCGCGACGAGCGTGGCAGCTATGACAAGATCGTCTCCATCGAGATGTTCGAGGCTGTGGGTGAAGCCTTCTGGCCGGCCTATTTCAGCCAGCTGCGCGACAGGCTGAAACCCGGTGGCCGCGCAGGCCTGCAGGTCATCACCATCCGGGAAGAGAACTTCAAGGTCTACAAGCGCGAGCTCGACTTCATCCGCGCGTATATCTTTCCCGGCGGCATGCTGCCGACTGCCACAATCATGCGCGAAATGGGCCAGCGTTACAA
>JAYWHQ010000539.1:0-2241 GCA_043777655.1 Allobosea sp.
AGTTTCCGTCATTGCGAGCGAAGCGAAGCAATCCAGCGCGAAAGCCTTTGATGGATTGCTTCGTCGCTGACGCTCCTCGCAATGACGAAAAGACGCCTCAACGCTCGACCGTCAGCGCCACACCCATGCCGCCGCCGATGCAGAGCGTGGCGAGGCCCTTCTTCGAGCCGCGCTTGCCCATTTCATGCAGCAGCGTTGTCAGCACGCGCGCGCCGGAGGCACCGATCGGGTGGCCGATGGCAATCGCGCCGCCATTGACGTTCACGATGGCCGGGTCCCAGCCCATATCCTTGTTGACCGCGATGGCTTGGGCCGCAAAGGCCTCATTGGCCTCGACCAGATCAAGATCCTTGACCTTCCAGCCCGCCTTCTCCAGCGCCTTGCGCGAGGCCGGAATCGGGCCGGAACCCATGATGGCAGGGTCAACACCAGCCGTCGCCCATGAGGCAATGCGGGCGAGCGGCGTCAGACCACGGCGCGCGGCTTCCTTGGCTGTCATCAAAACGAGGGCTGCACCACCATCATTGATGCCGGACGCATTGCCCGCTGTCACCGAGCCCTCTTTCGAGAAGGCGGGCCTCAGCTTGGCCATGGCTTCCATGGTCGCGCCATGGCGGGGATATTCATCGGCATCCACCACAATGTCGCCCTTGCGGGTCGAGATTGTGAAAGGCACGATTTCGTCCTTGAAGCGCCCGGCCTTCTGCGCGGCTTCCGCCTTGTTCTGCGAGGCAACCGCGAAGGCATCCTGATCGTCGCGGCTGATCTGCCATTTGGCGGCCACGTTCTCGGCGGTCGTGCCCATGTGGTAGCCATGGAACGCGTCCCAGAGACCGTCCTTCAGCATCGTGTCGACGAACTTGAGATCGCCCATCTTTGTGCCGTTGCGCAGATGCGCGCCATGCTGCGACATGGACATCGATTCCTGCCCGCCAGCCACGATCACGTTGGCATCGCCATTGGCGATCTGCTGCATGCCGATGGCAACCGCGCGCAGGCCCGAACCGCAGAGCTGGTTGAGCCCCCAGGCCGAAGCTTCCATCGGGATGCCGGCATTCATGGCCGCCTGACGCGCCGGGTTCTGGCCCTGACCGGCGGTGAGGATCTGGCCCATGATGACCTCGTCGACATCGGCGCCATCGACCTTGGCGCGGATCAGCGCTTCCTTGATCGCGGCTGAGCCGAGGTCATGGGCTGCCGTGTTGCCGAACACGCCGTTGAAGGCGCCGACGGCAGTGCGGGCAGCGCCCACGATCACGATGTCAGTATTGGCCATAGATGTTCTCCTGTGATGGGCAACGCGCCAGATGCCCTTTGAGCAGGCAACCTGTTCATGTTACCATTTCGCGCACAGAACGACGCGTCAAGCGCAGAAGTCAGGAAAGAACGCCACCTGGCCGAGATCAGCACTTCGGGTTGATTTGGATCAACCGTTCCGGCAGGCTGCGAGCCCTCGCCTCTGGCGCCCGGCCTCGTCAAAATTTACGGGAGCCAGCCAGCGCCGAAAAGCCGCGCCACATGCGGGCCACTCGGAATCAAGCAGTGCATACCAGTCGGTGTCGCGGTTCTCGCCCTTCACCACCATGTGCTGGCGAAAGCGCCCCTCATGTGTGAAGCCAAACCGCTCAGCCGCGCGGCGCGACGGCTCGTTCCGGCTGTTGCATTTCCACTCATAGCGGCGATAGCCCAGCGAAAACCCGTACTCGCCGCACAAGTAAATGGCCTCGGTCGCCATCCGCGTGCGCTGCATGGCGGGCGAATAGGTGATGTAGCCGACCTCGAACACGCCATGCTGCGGGCGGATTTCCATCAGCCAGAGATGGCCCTTGGCCAGACCATCCGCCTTGTCGATGATGGCGAACGGCACGATGCCGGGCTTGACGATCATCTCGTCCAGCATGTCCGAATAGATTGCCCTCGTCTTCGGTTCATGCACCGGCAGCCAGGTCCAGACATCACTGTGGCCTTCCAGCGTCTGCCAGAGCGGGTCAAGATGCTTTGCCCGGTCCAGCGGCTCCAGCCTGCACCATTGCCCCTCCAGCACGCGGGCGGGCGGAAAGGGTGGCGGCATCCACTGCGCAAGCGAGGTCATGAACGGGCCTTCAGATCATCATGGAAAAACGGGTTGAGCGGCACGCTTGGTCCGTTGCCGGCAAAGCCCGAGAACTTGCCTTCCTGCAGGATCGTGCCGGTGGCCGTCATGAAGGCTGACCACGCAGCGCGCGCCAGCGCCCCACCGGT
>JAYWHQ010000540.1:0-7479 GCA_043777655.1 Allobosea sp.
TGAACATCATAGATGTTGTTGGCGTTGCTGTCGCCTGGCGCATCAAAATTCGGCGCACCGATGAAGGTCAGAACGCCGGTCGTCGCATTGATGGTGAACAAGGCCTGATCTGCGCCGCCCGCCAGTGAATAGGTCAGCGTGCTGGGCGTGTCCGGGTCGGTCGCCGTGACTGTTGTGACCGCCGAGCCATTTTCGGCAATGGTGATGCTGGCCGTTGGCCCGCCACCATTCGAGGTGATGACCGGCGCTTCGTTCTGGTTGGTCACGGTGACCGCTATGTTCTGCGTGTCGGTTCCGCCCAAACCGTCGGACACTTGAATGTTGACGTTGTAGATGTTGTTCGCCCCAACATCGGTCGGCGTTTCGAAGTTCGGCGCCGCAACAAAGGTCAGAACGCCCGTCGATGCGTCGATCACGAATTTTGCGGCATCCGCTCCACCGATGATCGAGAAGATGCGGCTCGGGCTGGCATCGGGATCCGTCGAAGTGACAGTTGTGACAGCCGTCTGATTCTCACTGACCGAGATGCTGGCGGACGGGCCGCCACCATTCGAGGTGATCACAGGTGCCTCGTTCACGTTTGTCACAGTGACGGCAACGGCCTGTGTCGCCGTCCCGCCTAGCCCGTCCGAAACCTGCACGATCACATCATAGACGTTGTTCGCCCCCGCATCGACCGGCGACTCAAAGTTGCGGGCAGCCACAAACGTCAGAACACCCGTCGATGCGTTGATCGTGAAACGCGCTGAATCAGCGCCCCCTGAAATCGAGAAGGTGCGCGTCGCGCCAAAATCCGGATCCGTCGAGGTCACAGTGGTGATTGCCGTGGTGTTTTCGGCAACCGATATGGCCGCAGTCGGACCACCGCCATTGGATGTGATGACGGGCGCATCGTTCTGGTCGGTGACAGTGACCGCGATGGCTTGACTGTCGAGGCCGCCAAGTCCGTCCGAAACCTGAACGACGACGTCGTAGATATTGTTGGCGCCGACATCTGTCGGCGCTTCAAAATTGCGCGCACTGACAAAGGTCAGCACGCCCGTGGTCGGATTGATCGAGAACAGCGCGCTGTCGGCACCACCGGTAATTGTGTAGGTCAGCGTGTTGCCGGCGTCGGCATCGGTTGCGACCACTGTCGCGACGGCCGTGCCATTCTCACCCGCAGAGACGCTGCCGGTTGCTCCCCCTCCCAGCGATGTGATGGTTGGCGCTTCATTGATATTGGTGATGGTGACCGCGATATCCTGGAGCGAGGTCAGTGAGCCATCGGAGGCCTGCACCCGGACGTCATAGACATTGTCGGCGTCTGCATCTCCGGGAATGTCATAGTCTGGCGCCGCAATGAACGTCAGCTGGCCGTTTGAGGCGTTGATGGTAAACTTGGCCGCATCTGCACCGCCGATGATGGAATATGTCAGCGTCGTCGCTGCGTCAGGATCAGTGGCGGCGACCGTCGTGACAGCGGTGAAGCCCTCAAGCATGCTGATGCCTGCGGTCGCTCCTCCCCCATTGGAAGTGATCTCCGGGGCCTCGTTCTGGTTTGTAACGGTAACGGTCAAGGCCTGCGTATCGACACCGCCACCACCATCCAGAACCTGGACTGTCACCTCATACTGGTTGTTGCCATCCGCATCCGACGGCGCTTCAAAATTGGGCGGCGCAATGAAGCTCAGGACACCGGTTGTCGAATTGATGGTGAAGCGCGCAGCATCCGCCCCACCAAGAATGGTGTAGGTCAGGACGGCGCCAATATCAGCGTCTGTCGCCACGACGGTCGTGGCTGTTCCGCCATTCTCAACAACACTCGCAGCTCCCGTCGCGCCACCACCATTTGATGTGATGACGGGCGGATCGTTCTGGTTGATCACGCTCACGCTGATGAGCTGTGTGTCAACCAGCGTGCCATCGGATGCCTGCACCAGAACATCATAGATGTTGTTTCCGCCAGCATCGGTCGGCGCTTCGAAATCCGGCGGCGCAATCAGCGTCAGCACCCCGGTGACGGAGTTGATCGTGAAGCGGGAACTGTCAGCCCCGCCGATGATGGCATAGCTCAGGGTCGCGAGCGGATCAGGATCGGACGCCATGACGGTCGTGATCGATGTCTGGCTTTCATTGATCGCGATGGTGACCGAGTTGCCGCCACCATTCGACGTGATGACCGGAGGTTCATTCTGGTTGGTCACCGTGATCGAAAGCGACTGTGTGTCGACAAGGGCACCGTCGGACACCTGCACGACGATGTCATAGACATTGTCCAGGTCGGCATCGCCCGGAGACTCGAAATCGGGCGGTGTGACGAACGACAATGCGCCAGTGACCGCGTTGATCGCGAACCGCGCGGCGTCTGCGCCGCCCGCAATGGAGAAGATCGGCGCTATCCCTTCAGGATCAGTCGCCGTCATCGTGGCAAAAGCAGCCAGGCCTTCGGTCACACTCAGCATCGCGGCGGGTCCGCCGCCATTGGCCGTGATGACAGGCGCCTCGTTGACATTGGTGACGTTGATGGTGAAGGCGCGGTCGAGCGACAGCCCACCCTGGTCCGTCACACGCACAATGATGACATGCGATGGATTGTTCTCGAAATCGAGCCGCGTGCCATCGACAACAGTCACTTCGCCTGTCGCTGCGTCGATTGTGAACCGACCTGCAGCATCGCCGCCGGCAACAAACGAATAGCTCAGCACGGCACCAGGATCAGGATCAGTGCCGACAGCAAAGCCAACGCTTGCACCATTCGCCGAATTTTCAGCGATGCTTGTGTTTGACAGGGTCAGCGTGTCGGGAATTTCGTTGCCGTTGACCACGGAAACAGAAAGCGTCTGGGTATCGACACCACCCAGACCATCACTGGCCTGCACGACCACCTGATAGATGTTGTCGCCATTTGTATCGAGCGGCGTCTCGAAGTCGCGCCCGCCGATGAAGTGAAGACTGCCAGTTGCCGCATTGATCGTGAACTGTGCGGCATCCACCCCGCCGACAATCGAGTAGGTCAGCACGCTGCCAATGTCAGTGTCGGTTGCAGTCACGATTGTGACGGCTGTCAGGTTTTCGGCAACGGCAATGGCTGCTGAACCGCCACCCCCGTTCGAGGCAATCACGGGCGGGTCATTGGCATCAGTGATCGTGAGCACGACAGGCCGGTCGAATGACAGGCCCGCCTGGTCTGTCACGCGCACAATCACCAACTGGTTCTGGCTGGCTTCGAAATCGATCAGGTCGCCTCGGAGGACTGTAATGTCACCCGTCGAGCCGTCGATGGCAAAGCGACCCCCGGCGTTTCCGCCCGGCGCAAAAGAATAGCTCAGCACCGCACCAGCATCGGGGTCCAAGCCCGCAGCACGGCCAACAAGCGTCCCGTTGATCGCGTTTTCCGTGACCGTGCTGGAAGTCACCGTCACGTCATCCGGCGCTTCGTTCACGTTGGCAACGCGAATGGTCAGCGTCTGCTGATCGACGTCGCGCCCATCGCTGACCTGAACGATGACTTCATAATCGTTGTCAGCCTGCGCAGATTGCGGGCTCTCATGGTCAGGTGCCGCGATGAAGTAGAGCTGGCCATCGACGCTGTTGATCGAGAACCGCGCAGAGTCCCGCCCGCCAACAATGGCGAAAATCAGATTCGAATTGGGATCAACGTCGGTTGCCGTCACCTGCGACACCGCTGCCATATTCTCGTCGCGCTGCAGGCTGGCCGTTGCCTGACCACTCTGGGAGGTGATCTCAGGCGCAAAGTTCGGCTCAATGACGGGTATGTCCGGCTCGACCGGATCCGGCTCGACCGGGTCAGGCGTGACCGCGTCAGCTTTCACGGGCGCAGGCGCCGGCGCGTCCACTGGCACAGCATTGGTCCGCTCGGTCAGCGAGCCCTCGCCTTTCAGACTTGACGACTGGGCCTCGTCCACATTGACGCGGCGTGCATAGCGGCCATTGCTGTCCTGTAAGGCTTCACCGTCGCCAGTGCCAACCGCAGCTGACTGGCGCGCCGATGCCGAAGGCGTCGGCGTATTCGCGAATTGCTGCGCATTTGGCAGTTGCACGATCACCGACTTCGGCTGATCGTCCGGCTTTGTGGCGAGCCGCGCATTCTCCGACAATGCCAACTGCGGCAGTTGCTCGCTCATGCGGATGTCACCGGCAGAAGCCAGCACAGCCTGCGGATCAACCAGCACATTCCCGAAATGCAGCTTTGGTGGATCAGCAGTCACAATCTGCATCACGAAGGCCGGCATCACCAGCTTACCGCCATCGGCAAAAGTCAGTACGGCATCGACGTCGAGGACCTGCACTGTGAAGTCGGCCTGCAGGAAGTTGAACTTCAGATGCTTGGCACCCGCCAAATCGACAACGCGGGTCTGACCCGCGGCAGGGCGATCAACGACGGTCACATCAGCCGATGCGAGTGCCAGCGCCCCCGCCCCGCTCGCCGCAAGCGCCGCTGGGAGGCGGTTCGCCTCCTGCTCGGCCTGCTGGCGATCTGACAGTTCCGGCATTCCAGAAGTCCCGGCGGGGCCAATACACAACACGGCCCGATGCCCGGCTTGAACCGGAGACACGAGGGCAACCGGATTTTATCTAGCATGCACGGTCTTAAGCCCCGGCTAACGGCTTTGCTCAAACTGCACCAATGGATTGCAGGCAGGTTGCAGGGCTTTTCGCTGCCCTTGACGGGCGTTCTCAGCCGCGTTTCGACAAGGCCACTGTCAGTTCGCCCGTGGCGCGCAGGATGTCGAACATGGCACGACGGCCTTCGTACTGGCTTTCGATCTGCGATCTGCTGGCGGTGTAGAATGACATCTGCCCATCGAGCAATTCGAAGATCGTGCGCTTGCCCGCCTTGAACTGCTCCAGATAGAGCTCACGCACCTTTCGCGATGCATTGACGCCCTCAGCCACCAGACGCGCCTTGCGGCTTGACGACTCTATGGCGCGGTAAGCCTGGCGAATATCGGCCTCAAGCTGTTCACGATCGTTCAGATAGGTCATTTCGCTGCCCTCGATGCGGGCACGGATCTGCTGGTCTGTGGCCGAGCTCAGGCCGCCATCCATCAACCGGTAGCGCATCGCCATCATGGCGCGCCCCTCGGTCTGGGTGCGGCCCTGGACATGGCTGCGGAAATTCTTGGACTCGGTCTCGACCTCGAGATTGAACTTGGGCAGCGCTGATGTGCGCTGGAATTCCAGTTCCTTTTCGGCCGATTGCCGCGTCGCCTGCAAGGCCGCAAGCTTCGGGTTGTTCGCCATCATCTGGGCGATGGCTGCCGACGGAGAGGCCGGGATCAGCTTGCCAAACTCGGGGACATTGCCAAGGCTCGTCGGCTTGTTCCGCGTCAGACGCTGGAACTGGTCTTCGGCAGAAAGCAGTTGCAGCGAGATATCCGAGCGGATGGCGCGCACATCCACAAGCCGGGAAGCCACACGGCTGACATCGGCCGCCGTGCCATGGCCTTCCTTGTTGTGGGCCTGAACGATGCGTGCCAGCTCGACATGGGCCGCAATCGTCTCATCGATCAGACGCAGAAGCGAACGCTGCTCGAGAATCTTCAGGTAGTTCTGCGACGTGCGATAGGCGATATCGTCGATCTTCTCGCGCAGCTTCATTTTCTCGGCATCGCGCAGATAGCGCGCCCGCTCGATGTCGCTGCGGGTCGCACCGAAATCATAGACCAGTTGGCGCAGAATCAGGCCGCCATCGAAGCGCGCATCAACATCATTCGAGGCCGTCTTGTAGGGCACGGCGCGGCCTTCATAACTGCCGGAGAAGTTGCCGCCGGACGCCAGACGCAAGTCCGCGCTGGGGTAGAGCCCGGCCTCCGAGATCGCAATGCCGGCCTTGGCTTCGCGCACGCGCGCTTCGTTGATCTTGATTTCCGGGTAGGTCATCACCGCGCTGGCAACTGCATCAGCCAGGCGGATCTGGCCTTTTCCGAATGTCCTGGCCTGCTTGCTCTCGCGCGCCTGCATGCCAGCCACAGCGTCAGCAGCCGTCGAGGGCGCCGCCCCTGGCAGGGAGCCGGTTGTGGAAGCATCACGCAGTTGTGGCGGCAGAGTGAGCTGACGCGGGCTCATTCCCGCAGGCTTTATAGCCACGGCGGTTGACACTGGCGCACGCGGTGCGGGCAGGCCGGCTGTCGCAGCTTGTGCTGAGATGGAGCCTGCCGGCGGCTGGGGCACAGCAGCCGGCCTGGCTGAAAACAGACCCGCAAGGCCACCAAAGATCCCCGTCGGCGGCAGGCGGCCCGCTGCGCCGACCGGCGATACCTGTGATGGTGTCACGAGTGGCGCTGCCGCAAGTGATGGCTTGGATAAAATGGGTGAGCTGGGCGCAATGGGTGGGCTGGAGGTCGCCTTGAGCGATCCTGTGGTCGAAGCCTCAGTGCAGCCTGCAATGATGACCGGATTGTCAGCGTTGCCGGTGTCGCAACCGATGGCAGCCACAGCGCCGGCAGCACCGCCCGCGCTCGTGCGCATGCAGCCGGACGCCAGAAGCGCCAGCATCGCGACAGTCGCCAGACAGGCGCCATGCCGCTGCGCCAGCGCAGCTGTCTTCCCCGACCTTGCCCAAACGGGCACGCAACGCATCGCAAACTCCAGACAAACACCTGAACGGCGTCCGGAGAGAAGACATGATTAACCTTAATGTCGCGTAAAGCGGGTGCTCGGTTGTGTGTGCAGCTTTGGGATGGCGGGCCTTGGCGCGACTAGCGCAGCGTCAGAAGCGTGCGCTTTTCAGAATGCCTGATATGCAGATCAGAAGCGCGCTGTGCAGCCTCACTGTCACCTGTGGCAATGGCATCGAAGATCGCCTGGTGCTCGTCCACCGCCTTTTCAGCAAGCCTGCGCGTGCGCCCCAGCGCGGTCCAGGACGGTGCACGCGTCTGGCTGAAGGAGAGGCCAAGAAACCGCACGAACCGCGCCAGCTCCGGATTTTGCGACGCTTTTGCAATGTGCTCGTGAAACAGGCCGTCTTCCCCGCTGCCATCATGGCCCGCAGCGAGCGCCGCGCGCATATTGGCAAGCGAGCGCTCGAGAGTGGCGAGGTCTTCAGGGCTGCGCCGCTCGGCTGCAAGGGATGCAGCCCCTCCTTCGATAACCAGCCGCAACTCGAACAAATGGCGCAGGTTTGACGTCTCTGGCCCACGCGCAATCCTGAAACTTGCGGCACCTGGCACCTGCGCAACAAAGGCACCTGCACCCTGCCGGACAGCAACCAGCCCGTCGGCCTTCAGCCGGGCGATGGCCTCGCGCACCACCGCACGCGAGACGCCATATCGTGCCGCCATCTCCGCCTCTGTCGGAAGCCTCTCACCCGGGCTGTAGCGGCCATCGCCAATCGCGCTGGCCATCTCTCCCGAAATCACATCAGCCAGCCTTTCCGGGCGTCGCAGTCGTGTTTCAGTCATCATTGAACTAAAATCCAGTTGTCAGGTCATCAGACAAATTATAGAGAGGTTTTACACGTTTGATCAAGCCGAA
>JAYWHQ010000541.1:0-2237 GCA_043777655.1 Allobosea sp.
GCATCCACCGCTTCGCGGGTAAAGGCTTCGAAGCCGATGTTGGTGCCATTGCCGCTGGAGGCTGGCTGGCCATCGACCGGCTTCACAACCCAGAAGCTGGGATTGCGCGTGCCATCGGCATGCGCCCATGGACCACGACGATAGCCGAGCCAGCCTGAACTGACATCGCCTTCGACACAATCAATGCCCAGCGGAGTGAAGACGGCATCATAGAAGCGCTTCGACAGCGCCAGATCTCTTGAGCCCGAGATCGTGTGGCTGAACATGCTCAGACTCCTGCGAGCGGCCTGAACACCAGCCAGATGGCAGCCAGCGCCCCCGCAAGCCCTGCCAGAAACAGCACGAGCTTGATGCGGGTGAAGCCGCTGGCAAAGGCCACATCGCCGTCGTCAACCGCAGGATAGCGATCCAAGAGGCGGGCAAGGCCAAAGCCCTCGGCGATGTCGCACAGCCCGCCGAAGAGCCAGCCGCCGCCACACAGCAGCGCGACTGTCAGCGAATAGTCACGCATCGAAAGGCCGACCACGATCATCAACCCGACAATGGCATAGGTGGCCGCAAAGGCAGCGTCCGCCACCAGCAGCCTGTGGCGATAGCGCGCGCGGCCGCGCGGGCCGTAACTCTCGAAGGTGCGGGCGACTTGTGCAGTGGAATAGCCCTGCCAGCCGCCTTCCAGGGAGCGCCCGACACCCTGCCGATCGCCATAAAGGCCCAGCACGAAAAACAGCAGCATCACGCCGAAAGGCGCCGCAATGAAGAACCAGAGCGGGATCGATGATGTGAAAAAAGCGGGCATATCGGCAAGTGGGGTTGTCATGGGCAGGCTCGCTCAAAAGGGCGCAGAAAGCAGAGGGCTGCCCTTCTGGACAGCGAGCAACTCTTAGCGCGCTTCGCCGGGGGGCGCCAAGTGCTGGCTGTCCTGCTGCAGGCTCTCATTCGCCAGTTGCAGGGCAGCACGCAGCACCTCCATGTCGCCAATGTGGTTGGCCAGCAGCAGCACCAGCCGCGCATTCAGGGCTGCGGCCTCCCCTTCGCTCAGCCCGCGCTGCGCTTCGACAATGGCACGATAGGCCTCGTCGGGTGCGGGAAAGCGGGATTCGGTCAGCAAGCGGAATGGTTCGAACGCGGGCAACATCAGACAAATCCCTCCATACGGCGCAAGGCTGGCGTGACCATGTTCCCATCCACCTGCCGGAAGCGGGCGGCGACATGGCCATCGGGTCGCAGCAGGCACGCGTCGCCTGCGCGCAAATCATAGCGACGGCCAAGATGGCCGTGGATGTCGGGATGCGTCGCCCTGCCCAAGCACAGGAGATCGACCGTTTTCGGCAACCCTTCGGGTGGTTCGCTGCCATTGAACAGCAACACTGGACGCCCTGTCGCAGCCTGCCGCGTCAGCCAGCCGCCCTCGCCCAGCGGCGCATCCAGCATCGGTGCGCCAGGCGGCACACCGCTGTCCCACAGCTCGGCATCAGGCGTGGAGAGTGGCGAGCCGAGATAGGCCGTGGGCAGCGATAACCGCCCGGAATTGACCATGCGCTTGGCAAATCCGGTCTGTGTGGCAAGCGAAAGCACGGCATCGCGCATCACCTTTTCGGCGGCGCTGGGTGGTGCCAGAAAATCGGTGGAGCGGGTGGAGTTCAGGATGTTCTCATCCGCCGCCTGCCCCCGCTCGAAGTCGTAGCTCGGCATCAGGTTTGGCCCTGCCAGCCCCTTGATCGCGAGCGCCAGTTTCCAGCCCAGATTGTCGGCATCCTGCACGCCGGAATTGGCGCCGCGCGCGCCGAAGGGCGAAACCTGATGGGCGGAGTCACCTGCAAAGATCACCCGGTCATGGATGAAGCGCTCAAGCCTGCGGCATTGAAACCGATAAACCGAGACCCATTCTAGCGAAAAATCGCTATGGCCCAACATCTGGGCAATGCGCGGGACCACCACTTCAGGGCGCTTTTCATGCTCGGCATTGGCCTCGCGGCCAAGCTGGAGATCGATGCGCCAGATGTCGTCGGGCTGCTTGTGCAGCAGCGCCGACTGGCCATCATGGAAGGGCGGATTGAACCAGAACCAGCGCTCCGTCGGGAAGGCCGCCTTCATCTTCACATCGGCGATCAGAAACTGGTCGTCGAAGGCCTCACCGGCAAAATCCAGCCCCAGCATGGCGCGTGTTGGCGAGCGTGAGCCATCACAAGCCACCACCCAATCCGCCGTCAGCCGATAGGGCCCCTCAGGCGTCTCAA
>JAYWHQ010000542.1:0-2235 GCA_043777655.1 Allobosea sp.
GCACCTTGGCGATCTCGGTCTTGCCGACACCTGCCTCGCCTTCCAGCAGCAGCGGCTTCTGCATGCGCAAGGCGAGATAAAGCACGGTCGCCAATGCGCGATCCGCGACATAGCCGTGGCTGGTCAGCAGCGCCAGGGTGGCATCGATGGAGACAGGAATGGGGGTCATCAGCAGGTGTGCTCGGAGAGGCATCGGACTGTCATAGCGTTGCCATCTTCAGTTGCTCCTGTCACCTTCCGGAACCGGAACAGCGGTGGGCTGCCTGATGCATGACGCAGCCGGGTCGCTTCCGGCGCCAAGCCGGGCTGCACGATCAGGAGAGCCAAAGATGACCCCGTCTGAAACCGCCAAGGCCTTTACCGACATGCTGAAAGCCGGCGACCATCACGGCGCAGCTGCCAAATTCAACTCCCCTGACATTGTCAGCATCGAGGCAATGCCGGGGCCAATGGCGCGGGTCGAAGGCGCAGCAGCCGTTCAGGCGAAGGGCGAATGGTGGTACGGTGCCCATGAAATCCACAGCGTCACATCTGAAGGCCCGCACATGAACGGCGATCAGTTCATTGTCATTTTCGACATGGACGTGACGGAGAAGGCCACTGGCAAGCGCACACAAATGCGCGAATCCGGCCTCTACACGATCAAGGACGGCAGAATCGTCGAAGAGCGCTTCTTTTATTGAGGCGCTACCGATCGGGCTTTCAAAGCCAGAAGCGCCGTCCGTGCTCGCGCGGATGGCGTTTTGCGCAGGCAGGCACATGGCAAGCTTGCCGCTCAATGCCGCGTCTCCCAGGCAAACCACAGCGCCACGCACCCCATCATGACGGCGGCGGCGCGCCGGAACAGAACGAGCCGCTCGCTCTCGACAAACGCGCCACGCAGCGAAGACGCGCCGAGCACCAGACCCGTATGGACGCCCGTCGCAATCAGCACATAGAGCGCTGTCAGCCAGAGCTGGGGGCTAAGCCCGGCATCTGCGGGGTGCAGGAACAGCGGCAGCACCGCGACATAGAACACCGCAGCCTTGGGGTTCAGCAGATTGACCGTCAGTCCGCGCCGGAAGGACGGCGCCATCTCGCCATCGCCAGCCGTATCCATGCCGCGCCAGGCCTCATAGGCCAGCCAGAACAGATAGGCGACACCGGCCCAGCGCAGCACCTGGCCGGCATAAGGCACCTGTTGTGTCAACAGGCCGAAGCCCAAGGCTGCGGCCACACCCAGCAGACTTAAGCCAAGTGCGACGCCAGCAACGGCTGCCAATCCGGCCCTGCGCCCTTGGGCGAGCGCCAGTGCCACGAGGTAGCCCATGTTGGGGCCGGGCGTGATTTCGGCAATCGTCGCAGCGATGGCGAACTCCCAAAGCCTCATGCGAGCCGCCGCCTGTCGTGACTGGCCGCTTCTACTTGCCTGTCGCGGCCGCCACTGCGCGGCGCGTCATCACGCCGATCAGATGCGCGCGATACTCGGCATCGGCATGCATGTCGGCGTTGAGGCCCTTGGCCTTGGCGGCCAGCCCGTCCAGCGACTTGGTGCCGAAGCGGGCTTTCAGCGCAGCTTCTGCTTCACTCCAGCGGAACACGCCGGAGTCGCCTGCACCCGTCACCGCCACGCGTACATCCGCGCCGCGCTTGGCGACGCAGACGCCGACCATCGCATAGCGCGAGGCGGGGTTGGGAAACTTGGCATAGGCCGCCTTGGACGGGATCGGGAACACCACCTTGGTGACAATCTCGCCCTCTTCCAGCGCCGTCTCGTAAAGGCCTGTGAAAAAGGCATCCGCCTCCAGCTTGCGCCTGTTGGTGACGATGGTCGCGCCCATCGCGAGGCAGGCGGCAGGATAGTCCGCTGCAGGATCATTGTTGGCGACAGAGCCGCCAATCGTGCCCTTGTTGCGCACATGGGGATCGCCAATGTTGTTGGCGAGCGCCGCCAGCGCCGGGATCGCTTCCTGCACGGCAGGTGAGGCCGCCACTTCGGCATGAGTGCTCATGGCGCCGATGACGATGGTGCGGCCCTTGTGGACAATGCCCTTGAGCTCGGCAACGGCCCCCAGATCAACCAGATTGTCGGGCGAGGCCAGCCGCTGCTTCATGGTCGGCAGCAGCGTCTGGCCGCCGGCCAGGAGCTTGGCCTCTTCCTTCTTGGCGAGAAGCCCTGCGGCCTGACGCACCGAGACCGGACGGTGATACTGGAAAGCGTACATTGGGGTTTCCCTCCTTTGAAGTTCTATTGGC
>JAYWHQ010000543.1:0-2215 GCA_043777655.1 Allobosea sp.
GGCACGGCATGGATCGCCTCCGCCGGGAAATCCCCGGCAAAAGCCCCTGCCCGGCTGTCAGTCACCAGCACGACACGGCAGCCGCTCGCCATCAGCGCATGGCTCAGTGCCTCGGCCGGAAAGAGATGGCCGCCGGTGCCGCCGGCGGCCAGCATGATGAGCGGTCGGTCGTTCATTCAGGTTTTCGCCCCGGGCTGAGCGCCAAGGTAATCCATCGATTGCGAGCGGGGCCGGCGTCTGGTCAGCGCCAGAAGGAAGCCCATGCCCAGCGCCAGCGACAGCATCGACGAGCCGCCATAGGAGATGAAAGGCAACGTCATGCCCTTGGCCGGCATCATGTGCAGATTGACCATCATGTTGATCGAGGCTTGTGTGCCAAACAGCATGGCAAGGCCCGTGATCGCGAGACGGCTGAATGCATCCTCGCTGCGCTGCGCGACCAGGAGCGACCGCAGGACGATGGTCGCAAACACCGCCACCAGCAGCAGGCAGACAACGATGCCGAATTCCTCGGCCGTGACGGCGAAGATGAAGTCGGTATGCGCATCCGGCAGGCTGCGCTTCACGGTGCCCTCGCCCGGGCCCTTGCCGAGCCAGCCACCTTGCGCAAAGCTTTCGAGCGCGGTGTCGATCTGGAACGTGTCACCCGAGCCCTTGTCCATGAAGCGCTCGATGCGGGCACGCACATGCGGCACGAACTCGTAAGCCGCCACGATGCCGATGAGGCCAACGCCACCCAGCCCCAGCACCCAGAACCAGTGCAGGCCAGCGACAAAGAACAGCCCGGTCCAGACCAGCGTCAGCAGCATGGTCTGGCCGAAATCGGGTTGCAGGATCAGCGGCACGATGGTCAGCGGCAACAGCAGGAAAGCCAGCGGCGTGCCGGGAACATCGCTGCGGCGCGAGCCTTCGGAAAAGGCCCAGGCCGCAAGCACGACAAAGGCCGGCTTCAGCAGCTCCGATGGCTGCACCGAGCCCAGCGGCCCGAGGTTCAGCCAGCGCCTTGCGCCCTTCACCTCGGCGCCGAAGAACAGCGTTGCCACCACCATGGCCAGCGCGACGACATAGAAGAGCAGGGCCGCGCGCCTCACGTAGCGCGGGGTGAGCAGCGAGGCTGTGACAAAAACCGCCACAGCCAGAACCAGATAGATGGCCTGCCGGTTGACGAAGTGGAAGGTCGACAAGCCTAGACGCTCGGCAACGGGCGGTCCGCCCGCCATCAGCAACACCACGCCTGCCACCATGAGGATGCCGAGGCTGGTCAGGATGGTGCGGTCGATCGACCACCACCAGGTGCCGGTGAAACTGGGTTCTGCGCGTGAGATCATGATCTGGCCTCCGGCTTCCGGGCTTGTGACTGGGCTTGGGACTGGGTCTGGGACCGGGCAAGCGCTGGCAGCGCTTCAACGAGCGTGCGGAACTCATTGCCCCGCACCTCGAAATTCGGGAACTGGTCATAGGATGCGCAGGCGGGCGAGAGCAGCACGGCGGCCTCGCGCTCGCCCTGGGTTGCGGCTGCATCCTGCGCGGCCTGCGCCACCGCGCGCTCCAGCGTCTCGCAGCGCTCGTAAGGCACGCGGCCATCGGCATCGAACGTAGCCGCGAAGGCGTTGCTTGCCTCGCCAATGAGGTAGGCCTTGGCGACATTCGGGAAATAGCGCGTCAGGCTCTCGATGCCGCCAGCCTTGGCCTTGCCGCCAAGAATCCAGAAAATTTCACTGAATGAGGTCAGCGCCTTTTCCGTCGAGTCCGCGTTGGTCGCCTTGGAATCATTGATGAAGACAACGCGGCCAATGCGGCCGATCTCCTCCATCCGATGCGCCAGCCCCGGATAGGAGGCAAAGCCCGCTTGTATCTGTTCCGGCGTCAGCCCCAGCGCCGCGCAGGCTGCGAAAGCTGCTGCCGCATTCTGCGCATTGTGCGAGCCACGCAGCGAACCAATGCCGGCCAGATTGGCGACGATGCGCGGCTTGCCATCGCGCACCTCGACAATGCGCGTGTCGAGCACGCCGCCATTGGCTGTCACGCCGGCAAACACGCCTGCATCCAGCGGCTGTTCACCGCTGATCTTGACCAGGGGCAGGCCGCTGGCCGCACGCCGCCGCGCCATGGCCTTGGAGAGATCATCATCAACGCCGATGATGGCCAGGTCCGAGGCGGCAACCATGCGCTCCTTGATGGCCGCATAGTTCTCCAGCGAGCCGTGCCGGTCCAG
>JAYWHQ010000544.1:0-7369 GCA_043777655.1 Allobosea sp.
TCACGATTGCGCAGGGCAGCAGCAGTGACATGGGCAGGCGACAGCAGATCGATCATGCAGCAATTATCGCCGCTTTGGCGCCAAGTTCAACCTGTCTGCGGCGTTCAACCTGTCTGCTGCTTGCACCCTTCAGCCCCCGAGAGGCATGGCAGCAGGCACTATTTCGGGTCGAGCGCGCGCACCTTGTCACGCCAGTCACGCAGGATGAGGTCAAGCTGCGCCACATCCTGCGGTGCCAGCTGGCCCAGCGTCTGGTTCACATAGGCGTGCTGCAAGGCGATCCCGGCTTCGGCAAGCTTGCGCCCTTCTGCCGTCAGGTGCATCGCGTAAGAGCGTCGGTCTCCGGCAATGGCCCGGCGCTGCACGAGGCCCGCCTGCACAAGCCGGTCAACCAGCCCCGAGACGTTGCCTTTTGTGACATAGAGCCGCTCGGCCAGCTCGCTCTGGCTGATGCCTTCGCGCTCGGACAGCGTGGAGATCAGGTCAAACTGCGCCACCGAAAGCCCAAGCGTCTTCAACTGCGCCGATGCGCCATTGGTCATGCGCTGATGCAGGCGCAGAAAGCGAAACCAGACCTTGTCGGGTTGAACATCGGCTTCGGTGCGCAGTGAACTTGTCAGGGCAGGCAAGGCATATCTCCATCTAGACTTGGCCCAGCCTAGCGTATTTGGCTGAACCGCGCGAGGGCCATGCTGCACTGCAAGATGAATGCGACTTTGGCAAGTTGACGCCGCAGCGATGTCCTCGTCTCTCGCCCTTCCCGATGCGCTTTCAGCTGGCTATGGTTCTGCCTGGGAAATCGCTTGGGTGCAGGATGCCGGGGACAACAGAATGCTTGGCTTGATGCAGGACTGGCCCTTGCTGATCCACCGGGTCATCGACCATGCCGCGCTCCAGCATGGCCAGCGCGAGGTTGTCAGCCGAGGCGTCGAGGGCGCTCTGCGCCGCACCACCTATGCCGATATTCGCCTGACAGCGCTGAAGATTGCCCAGCTGCTCGCCCGCGAAGGCATGAAACCGGGAGACAGGCTGGCGACACTCGCCTGGAACACCGAGCGGCACCTCGCGCTCTGGTATGGAATCAGCGGCATTGGCGCTGTCACGCATACGGTCAATCCGCGCCTGTTCGAGGACCAGATCGTCTGGATCATCAACCACGCTGAAGACCGGATGCTGTTTCTCGATCTCACCTTCGTGCCGCTGATCGAGAAGCTGGCGGCGCGCCTGCCCATGATCGAGCGTTACATCATCCTGACGGATGCCGATCATATGCCGGAGACATCCCTGCGCGGCGCTGTCGCCTATGAGGAGTGGCTGGGGGAGGCCGATGGCGACATGGCCTGGCTGGCGGTGGACGAGAACACGGCGGCCGGGTTGTGCTACACCTCCGGCACGACCGGAAATCCAAAGGGCGTGCTTTATTCGCACCGCTCCAATGTGCTGCATGCGATGGCCTGCGTTGCGCCAGACTATCTCGGTCTGTCCTCGCGCGATGTCACCATGCCGGTCGTGCCGCTGTTCCATGCCAATGGCTGGTCTCATGCCTATTCCGCGCCGATGACGGGCGCCAAGCTCGTGCTGCCGGGGCCGAAACTGGATGGTGCCGCGCTGCACCACCTGATGGAAACCGAAGGCGTGACGGCGACTGCCGCCGTGCCGACAGTATGGCTCGGCCTGCTGCAGCATCTGGAGGCCACAGGCGGCAAGCTCTCGACACTGAAGCGCGTCGTCATCGGCGGCTCGGCCTGTCCGCGCGCGATGACCGAGAAATTCGAGCGCGACTATGGCGTCACGGTCGCCCATGCCTGGGGCATGACCGAGATGAGCCCGCTTGGCTCCTTCTGCTCGGTCAAACCGGACTATGCGCATCTGGAGGGCGAGGCGTTGCTCGATCTCAAGATGAAGCAGGGGCATCCGCCCTTCACGGTGGAGTTCCGCATCACCGATGATGCGGGCAAAGACCTGCCTTGGGACGGGAAGACCTTCGGACGTCTCAAGGTGCGCGGCCCTGCCGTGGCAAAAGCCTATCTCAAGGGCGATGGCGGCGACATTCTTGATGCGGAAGGCTATTTCGACACCGGAGACGTCGCGACGCTGGATGCGGCGGGCTACATGCACATCACTGATCGTGCCAAGGACGTCATCAAGTCCGGCGGCGAATGGATTTCGTCCATCGAGATCGAGAATCTTGCCATTGGCCACCCCGACGTGGCGGAGGCCGCCGTGATCGGCATTGCCCACCCCAAATGGGACGAGCGCCCGCTGCTGGTCATCGTGCCCAGACCGGGAAAGTCTCCGGACCTTGCCGAGATGACCCGCTACATGACCGGCCGCATCGCCCGCTGGTGGCTGCCCGATGCGGTCGTTTTGGTGGAAGCTTTGCCGCATACGGCCACCGGCAAGATCCACAAGGTCGTGCTGCGCGAGACGTTTGCGCATTTCAGATTCGCGGCGGAGACAACGTAGGGATCGAAAGGCTTGCCTTCCGCAGTTGCGTCGGCCACTGAAAAGCCATGCGCCGCTATGTTTTCGAGGAACCGGTTTCGCGGCCTGCGCTCTGGAGCAGGCGGCTGGCCTTGTTTGCGTTGGCCGTGCTGGTCGTGGCAGTTCTGACTTTCCGGCTCGGCACGCAGAGCCTGCAAGCCATGACGCCGATGGTGTCTGGCATCTTCCTGGCCGCGATTGCCGCGCTTCTGGCGGTGCTCGCCTTCGTGCGCATCTGGGTTACGGGTCACAAGGGGGTCGGATTGGCTTTGCAAGGCTTCTTTCTGGCATTGCTGCTGCTGGCGCCTCTGGGCTGGCTCGCAGTGCAGTCAGTTCGGCTGCCGGTGCTCAACGATGTGTCCACGGATGTCGATGAGCCGCCCGCCTTCTCGCGCTCGCGGCTGGTGCAGGCGGCGCGCAATGGCCGTGTGCCGCCGGAAGTCTCCAGCGAAATCCGCCGGAAACAGCGTGTGTCTTATCCCCGCGTTTTGCCCGTGATCCTTGATGTGCCACCGGAAGAGGCTTTCGATCTGGCACGTCGTGCGACAATTTCTCTGCGCTGGCAGGTCATCGAGATGGTGCCGCCCGGCGGGCGCTCCGGGGCCGGGCGCATCGAGGCCTCTGACCGCACCCGCATCCTGCGTTTTGTCGATGACATCACGATCCGCATCCGCCCGCGCGCCGATGGCAGCCGGATCGACATCCGCTCGGCCTCGCGGCTGGGCAGCCATGATTTCGGTGCCAATGCCAAGCGCATCCTGGCTTTCACCGATGAGGTGAATGCGTTGCTTGCAGCGAAGTAAACCGCTTCAGGCGACCCGGTATTGCGCGCTCAGGCTGGGTTGGTCCGTGCTGCAATTGACCAGACCGCGAGCCACCATGTCTTCCAGATGGGCATAGACCGACAGCGCCGCCGCGCCATGCAGGGCCGGTGCCAGCCCCTGATAGATCAGTGGCACAATGGCCGAAACTGTCTCCGCACCTGCTGCAAGCTGGTTGAGAATGGAGACCTCGCGTTGGCGGCGATGGTGCAGCAGCCCGCGCAGGAAGCGCTGCGGCTCGGTGACGGGGCCGCCATGGCCGGGCCAGTAAACGGTCTCATCGCGCGCCCGCAGTTTCTCAAGTGAAACCATGTAGTCGGCCATGGATCCGTCCGGCGGCGCGACGATGGTGGTGGACCAGGCCATGACGTGGTCGGCCGAAAACAAGGCCCTCTCATGCGGAAGGGCAAAAGCCAGATGATTCGCCGTATGGCCTGGCGTCTCGACCGCCTCCAAAGTCCAGCCCGGCCCGGAAACGGCATCGCCGTCATGCATCTGCCAGTCGGGCTGGAAGGCATGGTCGGATGAGGCATCGAGCGGATTGATCTCGCCGAGCGCAAGCTCCCGTGACATGCGATGTGGCCCGCAGCCGACAACTTGGGCACCGGTCGCTGCCCGAATCGCAGGGACAGCAGGCGAATGGTCGCGATGGGTGTGGCTGACGACGATGTGGCTGACTCTCTCGCCGCTGACCGCCTGGAGCAGCGCTGCGATATGGCCGGTATCATCGGGGCCGGGATCGATGATCGCCACCGTGCCGCGCCCGACAATGTAGGAGCAGGTGCCGGTGAAAGTGAAAGGCCCCTTGTTGGGCGCCACCATACGCCGCACCAGTGGTGAGACTTGCACGCATTGGCCCGGCGGGTCGGCAAAGGCATGGTCGAATGTCAGCGCATCGCTCATCGCGTGCTTGAATCCTCATCAGGGCGGCGGGTTTTGCACCTGCTTGTCGCTCGTGTCGCAAGACCCTATAGACGGTCGAGACCGAATTGACGAAGCCTTCGATCAGAGGAACCAGCATCCCATGGCCAGCGCCTTCTCTCTCAACACCAATACCCTCGCATCCGCCTTCCTGCCCGCAGTGGATGACCGCCGTCTGGCGCTGCTGCGTGATGTGGCTCTGGTCGTCGCCGGTTCGCTGCTGCTGGTGATCTCGGCCAAGGCGCAGGTGCCGTTTTGGCCCGTGCCGATGACGATGCAGAGCCTGGCCGTGCTGTTCCTTGGTGCTGCGCTCGGCCCACGCCTCGGCGCGATTGCGGTGGCGCTCTATCTGGCGCAAGGAGCGATGGGCTATCCCGTTTTCGCCAACACCCCGCCGCAGGTGCCGAGCCTCGCCTATTTCATGGGGCCGACCGGTGGCTTCCTTCTCTCCTTCATTCCCGCTGCCTATGTCGCGGGCCTGTTCGCGCAGCGCGGTGCCTCGCTTGGCCGCGTGCTCACGGGCATGACGCTGGCCCATGCGCTGATCTTCGTGCTCGGCTTTGCCTGGCTCGCCTTCTTCGCCCAGCTCGCCAGCGGCGCCACCGGCCTCGGCATGTCGAAGGCCTTCGCTGTCGGCGTCTGGCCCTTCCTGCTGGGCACCGTGGTGAAGGTGGCGCTGGCCACCGCGCTGGTCGCCGCTGGCTGGCAGGTGGCCAAGCGCCGCGGCTGATCGTTCCAAAACAGCGTCTGTGCAGTCCAACGTCATCGCGACAGAAAAAATCCCGGCTGCTGCGAAGCGGCCGGGATTTCCTGTGAGGCTTCAGGCCAAGCGACGATCAGCTTCCGGTCATCGCCTTGCGGGCGTTCTGGACCTGAAGCATGCAGCCGGCTTCGTCCTTCTTGCCCGTCATTTCGCGGGCAAGCACCATCGAGTTGGTGGCAGCAGCCTTCTTGTTCACATCGGTTGCCTTGTTCATCTCTTCTTCCGTGATGCGCATCATACCTTCGCAATTTGGTGCGGCGGGCGATTGTGCATTGGCGGGGAGGGCGAAGAGCAGTGCCGACAGGGCGGCAGTCGAGAGAATTGACTTGATCATAGGACGTCTCCGTGGCGTTTCGTCAATCATGTTGACCTGGAAGAAAACGTCCGTTGACCCGCTATGTTCCCTGACGGCCCATGTGATGTGAATGATTGAAGGTGATCGGCTCTCGCATGGCCATGGCTCGCACGAGCGCTGGCTGAACGCCGGGCAGGCTTCAATTCAGGAAAAGAAATGGTCGGAGTGGCAGGATTTGAACCTGCGACCCCCTCGTTCCGAACGAGGTACGCTAACCGGGCTGCGCTACACTCCGACAGGTGTTGCGGGCGGTGTATAGCCGCGAGGCTGGCCATGCGCAACATCGGATGTCGCAAGACCTTGCCAGAATCATCGCGAGGCTTCTGGTCGAAATCCTGAAACGCCGCTTCCGCCACCCCATGGCTCTTGCCGCACAACAATCCGCGCTACAAATGCGGCATGATTCGTTTTTTCCGCTTTTCCATGCCGGGCAGAGACATTGCCTCGCGTCCTGACGGGCTGGCCTGATGGCCAAGCCGGTCGAGCCGCCATCTCCTGTCACGGGTGCCGAGCCCGAGCGCGTCGAGCTGAAGGCGGCGCTCGAAGAGCGCTATCTGGCCTATGCCCTGTCGACCATCATGCACCGCGCCTTGCCGGATGCGCGCGACGGGCTGAAGCCCGTGCACCGGCGGCTGATGCACGCCATGCGGCTGCTGAAGCTCGATCCCGGCCAGATGCACAAGAAATGTGCCCGCATCGTCGGCGACGTGATCGGCAAGTATCACCCCCATGGCGACCAGTCGGTCTATGACGCGCTGGTGCGATTGGCGCAGGATTTCGCCCAGCGTTATCCACTGATCGACGGCCAGGGCAATTTCGGCAACATCGATGGCGATAACGCCGCCGCCTATCGCTACACCGAAGCGCGCATGACGGAAGTCGCGCGGCTGCTGCTGGAAGGCATCGAGGAAGACGCGGTCGATTTCCGCGAGACCTATAATGGCGAGGATGAGGAGCCCATCGTGCTCCCCGCCGCCTTCCCGAACCTGCTGGCCAATGGCTCGCAGGGCATCGCGGTTGGCATGGCGACGTCCATCCCGCCGCACAATGCAGCCGAGCTGTGCGACGCTGCGCTCTACCTGATCCAGCATCCGGGCACCTCCTCCGAACAGCTGATGACCTTCGTGCCGGGGCCGGATTTTCCCACAGGCGGCATCATCGTCGAGAGCCGGGCCGCGATGGCGGATGCCTATCGCACCGGGCGAGGCGCCTTCCGCACGCGCGCCCGCTGGGCGGTCGAGGATCAGGGGCGCGGCACCTGGACGGTGATCGTCACCGAAATTCCCTATCTGGTCTCGAAAGGTCGGCTGATCGAGAAGATCGCCGAGCTCATCAACGACAAGAAGCTGCCGCTGCTGGCCGACATGCGCGACGAGTCGGCGGAAGACATCCGCATCGTTTTCGAGCCGCGCGCCCGCAATGTCGATCCCGTGCTGCTGATGGAATCGCTGTTCCGGCTCACCGAGCTGGAAAGCCGCATTTCGCTCAACATGAACGTGTTGACCGGCGGCACCGTGCCGCGCGTGCTGGGGCTTGCCGAGGCGCTGCGCGCCTGGATTGACCATCGCCGCGAGGTGCTGCTGCGCCGTTCGCGCTTCCGGCTGGGCCAGATCGAGAAGCGGCTGGAAATCCTGCGCGGGTTGCTGATCGTCTATCTCGACCTTGATCGCGTCATCAAGATCATCCGCGAGGAGGACGAGCCCAAGGTCGAGCTGATGCGCTATTTCCAGCTCAGCGAGGTTCAGGCCAACGCCATTCTCGACACCCGCCTGCGCGCACTGCGCAAGCTGGAGGAAATGGCGCTCAAGACTGAGTTGGATGAGCTGACCGCCGAGAAGGAACAGATCGAGGGCCTGCTCGGCTCCGAGGCCAACCAGTGGAAGACCATCTCCTGGGAAATTCGCGCCGTGCGCAAGACCTTTGGTCCCGAGACGCCTTTGGGTCGCCGCCGCACCACCTTCGCCGATGTGCCTCAAACGGATGGCATTGATCTGACCGAAGCCATGATCGAGCGCGAGCCGGTGA
>JAYWHQ010000545.1:0-2208 GCA_043777655.1 Allobosea sp.
ATGCTCGTCCGGCAGGCCGATCACGGCTGATTCCAGCACCTTGGGATGCATGGCAATCACGTCCTCAACCTCATTGGGATAGACGTTGAAGCCCGAGACCAGCACCATGTCCTTGATGCGGTCGACAATTTTCACCTGCCCGTCGGCCTGGATGATGCCGATGTCGCCCGAGCGGAAGAAGCCGTCGGCGGTCATCACCTTTGCCGTCTCGTCAGGGCGGTTCCAGTAGCCCACCATGACTTGCGGGCCCTTGATGCAGATTTCGCCGGTTTCGCCTGTGGGCACGTTATTGCCGTCGAGATCGCGGATGGCGAAATCGGTCGATGGCGCCGGATAACCGATCGTGCCGGTGAACTCGGCAATGTTGGGCATGTTGAGCGAGGCAATCGGCGAGGTCTCGGACAGGCCATAGCCTTCAACGATGGGTTTGCCGGTGATGTCCTTCCAGCGCTTGGCGACAGCGGCCTGCGTCGCCATGCCACCCGCCACCGAGAAGCGCAGCTCCGAAAAATTCACGCTGCGGATATCGGCATGGTTCGACAATGCGTTGTAGAGCGTGTTGACGCCCGACATCAGCGTGACGCGGCTGGTCTTCAGCGTCTTGACGAAGCCGTCAATGTCACGCGGATTGGCGATCAGCAGGCTTTTTGCGCCAATACGCAGCATGAACATGCAGCAGCAGGTCAATGCAAAGATGTGATAGAGCGGCAGCGCCGTCACCATCACGTGCTGATAATCAGCTTGCCCGTTCGGGGCTTCCAGCGCCCATTCGAGAACAGCGCCAGCCTGCGCCACATTGGCGGCAATGTTGCGATGCGTCAGCGTTGCGCCCTTGGCAACACCGGTCGTGCCGCCGGTATATTGCAGGAAGGCGACATCATCGAGCGTGACGGTGACCGGTGCCAGCGCACCACCAAAGGCCAGCACATCCTTCAGCTTGACCGAGCCAGGCAGCGAGAAGGGCTTCACCACCTTCTTCACCTTGCGAGACACGAAATTGACGATGGCGCCCTTGAAGCCCATCAGGTCGCCAGCGGTGGCCACGACCACTGCATCAAGCTTGAGGTCAGGCATGGCCTCCTGCACGACGTGGGCGAAGTTCTCGATCACGACCAATGCGCGGGCGCCTGAATCGTTGATCTGGTGTGTCAACTCACGCGCCGTGTAGAGCGGGTTGACGTTGACCACCGTATAACCGCCCAGCAGCGCGCCAAACAGCGTGGCCGGGTAGGCCAGCACATTGGGCATCATGAGCGCGATGCGGTCGCCGCGCTTGAAGCCCTTGGATTGCAGCCAGGCGGCAAAGCGCTCGCCATGCTGCGCGATCTGCGAGAAAGAGACCGTCTTGCCGAAGCTCTCGAAGGCCGGACGATTGGCAAACTTGACACTCGCCTCGCGGATCAGCTCCGGCAAAGTGCCGAGCGCCGCCATATCAATGTCAGCCGGAACCTGCTTCGGATAATGCGCCAGCCACGGGCGATCTGCCGTTGTCATTCTCTTGTCCTCCCAGACATTCTTCTGTCGTGCCCTGTGCCGGACACTTCTGCTTGAAACATTGGCCGACACACTGCGAAAGCAAGGGGCTTCTTGCAAGTCTGAAAGCTGGCTTTCCAAAAAATAGCTGAGAAAACCGGTCAGAAAACAGGCAGGTCAGGCGACGGGCAGCAAGCCGAGGAAGCGCTGCACCTCGCCATCATCTGCTGCCGCCAGCAGCTGGGTCCAGCTGCCGCAATGGCGCACCTGGCCACCGGCGACATAGGCGACCAGATCGGCCAGGGCCCTCACCTCGTCAGGCGTGTGGATCGTCATCAGCACGGTCAGCCCTCGCTCGCGGCGCAGCGCATCGACACGCGCGATCATCTCGCGCCGCAGGCCGGGGTCCAATGCACCGAAAGGCTCGTCCAGCAGCATCAGCGGCTTTGCCCGCACCAGCGCGCGTGCGATGGCCACGCGCTGACGCTGACCGCCAGAGAGTTCGGCCGGCCTGCGCTTCTCGAAGCTCGAAAGCTCGACATCGGCGAGCGCAGCTTCAATCCGCCCGCGCTCATCCACGGACAGTTTCAGCGAAGGCCGGATGCCCAGCGCGACATTGTCGGCGACGCTCAGATGCGGAAACAGGTTGTGGTCCTGAAACAGGATGGATGAGGGCCGCAGCGCAGGGGCCAGCGGCAACAGATCGATGCCATCGAAGCTGAGCGTGCCCGAACT
>JAYWHQ010000546.1:0-2206 GCA_043777655.1 Allobosea sp.
CGAAGGCACGCGCGACCTGCCAGTTGCGCTGCTGCTGGACAACGCGACACCTGCAAGGATTTTCTGGGCGCGTGAGACGTAACAAGGATCAACAATGTCATCCTCTCCAACAATCGCAGCCAGCATCGCGCGCATTTCTGCCTGCGGGGTCGTGCCTGTTGTCGTGATCGACGATGTGACGCTAGCCGTGCCCTTGGCGCAGGCCCTGGCCGAGGGCGGGATTGATGTGGTCGAGGTCACGCTCCGGCGCCCCTCGGCCATGGCCTCGCTCGAAGCGATTGCGCGGCATGTGCCTGAGGTGTTGACGGTTGCGGGCACAGTGGTCACCGTTCAGCAGGTCAGCGACGTTGTGAATGCAGGCGCGCAGGCGGTCGTCAGCCCCGGCTTCAGCGAGGCGGTGGACCAGGCCATGCGTGCCTCGGGTCTGGCCTGGCTGCCGGGCGTGGCCACGGCATCCGATTGCATGCGCGCCTTCGCTGCCGGCCGGCATCACTGCAAGTTCTTCCCGGCCGAGCAGGCAGGTGGCGTGAACATGCTGAAAGCGCTGTCCGGACCATTTCCGGGCCTGAAATTCTGCCCGACAGGCGGTGTCAGCCTCGACAACCTGAAGCACTATCTGAGCCTGCCCTTCGTTTTCGCAGCAGGCGGGTCCTGGCTCGTGCCGCAAGATGCGGTGGCAGTGCGCGACTGGGCGAGGATCACGCGTCTGGCGGCTGAGGCGAGTGCACGGGCCAAAGAGATCCGGGCCAAAGAGATCCGGGCCTGAGCGATCAGGCCACTGCTGAAAGTCGCTCCGCCACAATATCGGCAATTGCCAGACTGCTCGTCAGACCGGGGCTTTCGATCCCCAGAAGGTTGACCAGCCCGGCCACGCCATGGCGCTCAGGCCCATCGATCCGGAAATCCGGCATCGGCTCGCCACTGCTGTGAAGTTTTGGGCGAATTCCGGCATAGTCCGGCACCAGCGCGCCGTCGGCCAGCCCCGGCCAATAGGTCCGGATTGCGGCATAGAATACGTCGGCACGCGTGGGGTCGACCTCAAGGTCTTGATCGCTGTTCACCCATTCGACATCCGGCCCGAAGCGCGCACGCCCTGCCAGATCGATGGTGGCATGGATGCCAAGGCCGGCAGCCTCCGGGATGGGATAGACCAGCCGGGAGAAGGGCTGCCTGCCCAGAAGTGAGAAATAGTTGCCCTTGGCATAATCCTGCTTCGGGACGTGCTCTGCCGGAAACCCGTCGAGCATGGCCAGCAGCTTTGGCGCACCATGCCCAGCCGAATTGACAATGCTGCGCACGCTGTAGCTGGCGCCATCCGCACCACCGAACGTCACGCGAAACCCGCCTTCGATCTGCTGCAACGCATCAATCGGCGTGTTGAAGGCGAGCGACCCGCCTTCAGCCTCAAGGTCGCCCTGCAGGGCCAGCATGAAGCTGTGGGAGTCGAGAATGCCCGTGGAAGGCGAAAGCAGCGCCCGCGTGCAGGTTACTTCCGGTTCAAGTGCATGGGCCTCGTTCTGATCCAGCCAGCGCAGATCATGGACGCCCGAGGCGATGGCGCGCGCCTCGATGCCCTTGAGCGCCTCGTTCTGGGCTTCCGATGTCGCCACGATCAGCTTGCCGCAGCGGGCATGCGGCACGCCATGGCTGGCAGCGTAGTCATAAAGCGCTTGACGCCCGGCGACGCAGACCTGCGCTTTCAGCGAGCCCGGCGGATAATAGATGCCGGCATGGATGACCTCGCTGTTGCGCGCCGAAGTCTGCGTGCCGATGCCATCCTCGCGCTCGGCGATGATGACCTCACGGCCAGCCAGCGCCAGCGCGCGGGCCGTGGCCAGCCCGACGACGCCAGCGCCGATGACGAGGCAGTCAATGTCAAACGCAGCAGACATCACCCGGCTCAGCGTGTCGCGGGCATCGCGGTTTCAACCAGGCTCGCCCAATAGGTCACGCCGACCGGGATGGCTTCATCGTTGAACTCGTATGCCGGGTGATGCAGGCCAGCTGAATCGCCATTGCCCATGAAGATATAGGCACCAGGGCGCTCCTCCAGCATGTAGGAAAAGTCTTCCGCGCCCATGGTCGGCGGCACGGTGGTGTCGATGCTGCCAGCGCCGAAAGCCTTGCCCGCAACCGCTGTCACGAAGTCGGTCTGCGTTGCGTGATTGTAGGTCACGGGATAGCCAAAGATCGGAGAGCACACGTC
>JAYWHQ010000547.1:0-2203 GCA_043777655.1 Allobosea sp.
CTGCAGCGCGCCGATCCTTGCCGTCAGCTCGGCCAGCACCGTGGCGTCGATATGCTGGTGCGCGAAACGACGGTCGAGCATGCGCTCGGCCTCGAGCAATTCCTCACCCATGGCCTGGGCGGCCGCGCGCATCCGCTCGAAACTGGCCTGCACTTGTCCGCGCTGGGCATCGGTCAGGGCAAGTTTGTCCGCAAGTTCAAGCACATGCATCGGGCCGGGAAATCCGTTCAGTTCCGCTGCCTTCGCCAGTCCCATGCCGCGCCCAGCCTTGAGGTCCGCCATTTCGCTGGCAGACAGGCTCTTGATTTCGCGCGCTTCCTGGCCCGCATATGGCGTCGGACTTGCTAGTGCGATGCCATTCATGGCGAGGGCGAGGACCGTGAGTGTGACTGTGCGAAGCATGGTCAGTATCCTACGTTTGGATCAGCTGATGGATTTCAGAAAGGCCTGATATTCGCTTTCCGACATCATGCCGTCGAGCTCGGCTGGGTTGGCGAGCTTGATCTTGACGAACCAGCCCTTGCCACCGGCGTCTTCATTGACCGTGCCGGGCGAGGCTTCCAGAGCGGCATTGACGGCGACCACTTCGCCCGAGACCGGGGCATAGACTTCGGAAGCCGCCTTGACGCTCTCGACCACGGCAGCCTCGCCGCCCTTGGTGACGGCCTTGCCGATGGCAGGCAGCTCGACGAACACGACATCGCCCAGCTGCTGCTGCGCATAATCGGTGATGCCGACGGTGCCGGTGTCGCCCTCGATGCGGATGTATTCGTGGTCCTTGGTGAAGCGAATGTCAGACATGGTTTTTCTCCGGAGTAATCAGCGTTTGAAGCGGTTGGGGACAAAGGGCATCTTGGCGATTGTGGCTGCGAGCGGCCGCCCGCGGACCAGCACATTGACGCCTGTGCCGATGACGGCATGGGCCTTGTCGACATAGCCCATGGCGCAGGGCGCGTTCAGGCTGGGGCCGAAACCGCCAGAGGTGAGCTTTCCGATGATCGTGCCGTCAGCCAGCGCCACCTCGGCGCCTTCGCGTGCCGGTGCGCGGCCCTCAAAAGTGAAGCCGACACGCTGGCGCGAGACGTCGCCAGAAAGCTCCCGCTGAATGCGGGCCGCACCGGGAAAGCCACCTTCCTCACGCCGCCGCTTCTGGATTGACCAGGCCAGCGCGCCCTCGATGGGGGAGGTCGTCGTGTCGATGTCGTGGCCATAGAGGCACAAGCCCCCTTCAAGCCGAAGCGAATCGCGCGCGCCTAGGCCGATGGCCTTGACGCGCTTGTCGATGAGCAGCGCATCCCAGATCTCGCCGATCTTGTTCTCATGCGCGGAGATTTCATAGCCATCCTCGCCCGTATAGCCCGAACGGCTGACATGGGCCGCAATGCCGGCCACCTTCATCGAGCGGGCATCCATGAAGGACATGGTGGCTGCGTCTGGCGCAATCGCGGCCATCGCGGCCTCGGCCATTGGCCCCTGCAGCGCCAGCAACGCGCGATGATCGGCGCGGATCAGCTTCACATTGGCTGGCAGGCGCGCATCGATATGGGCGTAGTCATCCAGCTTGCAGGCGGCGTTGACGATCAGCATCAAGGCGCCGTCCTCGTCCGGATCGATCGAGCGGGTCACCATCAGGTCATCAAGAATGCCGCCATCATCTGCCAGAAGCTGCGAATAACGCTGCTTTCCGGGGGCGAGATTGAGAATGTCGGCAGGCACCAGCGCCTCGACAGCACGCGCCGTGGTCTCATGGTCGGGGCCGATGAAAAAGGCCTGCCCCATGTGCGAGACATCGAAGAGACCCGCCTTTTCGCGGGTCCAGAGATGCTCAGTCATGATCCCGTCGGGATACTGGACAGGCATGTCATAACCGGCAAAGGGCACCATGCGGGCGCCAAGCATGACATGGCGCGCATGCAGCGGCATGGTCAGGAGCGGGGTATCGATTGGTGGAGCATCGGCCATGCAGGTTCCTCTTGAGTCAGGCATGCGGCCACGCGAGAACCGCGTGTTCACATGCCCCCTCTGTCTCGGAACCTGAGAGATTTCCCGAAAACGCGTTCCCGCGCTGCGGTTACCCCCGTCGGTGAGCGGAATTTCTCCCGCTGCTTTCCAGAGTGCCAGCTCCCGCGCGGTCCTGTTGGCCTGAGCGTTTCCGGGGCGGTTGCGCCTTCGGCGCCGACAAGGATGTTGCCTTGCCGGACTC
>JAYWHQ010000548.1:0-2200 GCA_043777655.1 Allobosea sp.
GTGCTCGGCGAGGATGGTGAGGCCAGCGTCGTTGATGTCGACAAAACCGCCGCGCACGAACAGACGGCGGGCACCGCCCTTGCCTTCGGACACGGTGACCACACCGGGCTTCAGCGTCGACATCGTCGGCGCATGGCCTGCCAGCACGGTCATGTCGCCTTCGGAGGCAGGCACGACCACACTGTCGACGTCGCCTGAAAACAGGATGCGCTCGGGCGAGACAAGTTCGAAGTGGAAGGTGGTCATCAGGCTAACTCCAGAAGAGGGAATGGGGAGATAGTGAGTGGTGAGTGAGCGCCACCGCTCACCATCTCACGTCACCAATCAGGCAGCTTCTGCAGCCAGACGCTGGGCCTTCTCCATGGCTTCCTCGATAGTGCCGACCATGTAAAAGGCAGCTTCCGGCAGATGGTCATACTTGCCTTCGACAAGACCCTTGAAGCCCTTGATCGTGTCTTCGAGGCGGACGAGCTTGCCCGGCGAGCCGGTGAAGATTTCGGCCACGAAAAATGGCTGGCTGAGGAAGCGCTCGATCTTCCGGGCGCGGGCGACCGTCATCTTGTCCTCTTCGGACAATTCGTCCATGCCGAGGATGGCGATGATGTCCTGCAGCGACTTGTAGCGCTGGAGGGTGGACTGCACCTTGCGGGCGACATCGTAATGCTCGTCACCAAGAATCGCGGCGGACAGCATGCGCGAGGTCGAATCCAGCGGGTCGACCGCAGGATAGATGCCCTTTTCGGCAATCGAGCGCGACAGCACGGTCGTGGCGTCAAGGTGAGCGAACGAAGCGGCTGGCGCCGGGTCGGTCAGATCGTCCGCCGGCACGTAGATCGCCTGCACCGAGGTGATCGAACCCTTGGTCGTTGTGGTGATGCGCTCCTGCAGGTTGCCCATGTCGGTCGCGAGCGTCGGCTGATAGCCCACGGCGGACGGGATGCGGCCCAGCAGCGCCGACACTTCCGAACCGGCCTGGGTGAAGCGGAAGATGTTGTCCACGAAGAACAGCACATCCTGGCCCTGGTCGCGGAAGTGTTCCGCCACGGTCAGGCCGGTCAGCGCCACGCGGGCGCGGGCACCCGGAGGCTCGTTCATCTGGCCGTAGACCAGCGCACACTTGGAACCGGCAGTCGAACCGTTGTTCTTCTTCGGGTCCTTGTTGACGCCCGACTCGATCATCTCGTGATACAGATCGTTGCCTTCGCGTGTGCGCTCGCCGACACCGGCAAACACCGAATAGCCGCCGTGCGCCTTGGCGATGTTGTTGATCAGTTCCATGATCAGCACGGTTTTGCCGACGCCTGCGCCGCCAAACAGGCCGATCTTGCCGCCGCGTGCATATGGTGCCAGCAGGTCGACGACCTTGATGCCGGTTTCGAGAATTTGCGAATCCGTCGCCTGTTCGGAGTAGGACGGGGCTGGCTGGTGAATGCCACGCATTGCTTCGCCAACAACCGGGCCGGCTTCGTCCACCGGCTCGCCGATGACATTCATGATGCGGCCAAGGCAGGCCTCGCCCACCGGCACGACGATGGGGCCGCCGGTGTCGGTCACGAGCTGGCCGCGCACCAGGCCTTCGGTCGAGTCCATCGCGATGCAGCGCACGGAGCTTTCGCCCAGGTGCTGCGCCACTTCGAGCACAAGCCTGTTGCCGAGGTTCTGGGTTTCCAGACCGTTCAGGATCTCAGGCAGGTTGCCCTCGAACTGAACGTCGACAACTGCGCCGATGACCTGCGTGACCTTGCCGGTAGCGATGTTGGTCTTGGCGGTTGCGGCTGGCATGCTCGGCGTGGTGGTTTTTGCGGAAGCCTTGGTGGTGGCTTTGGCCATGTTTATCTCCGATCCTCAACGATGGGGTGTCAGAGCGCTTCCGCGCCCGAAATGATTTCGATCAGTTCCTTGGTGATCATCGCCTGGCGCGTGCGGTTGTATTTCTGCGTCTGCTTCTTGATCATGTCGCCAGCATTGCGCGTTGCATTGTCCATGGCGGACATGCGCGAACCCTGCTCGGAAGCTGCGTTCTCCAACAAGGCCTTGAAAACCTGCACGGTGACATTGCGCGGCAGGAGCGTGGCCAGGATTTCGCCCTCTTCAGGCTCGTAATCGTAGACAGCTTCGGCACCCTTGGCATTGGCCTTCGCCGGAATTTCGGTCGGGATCAACTGCTGTGCGGTCGGAATCTGCGAGATGACGGATCTGA
>JAYWHQ010000549.1:0-2200 GCA_043777655.1 Allobosea sp.
GGGCTGGGCCGCGCATGTGCTGGGGGCTGCGCGCGTCGGTCGCTTTCCACCGATGATCCCGGTGACGGGCACAGTGCTGGCCATTCCGCTTCTGGGCGAAATCCCGGGCCAGTTGCAATGGCTGGGCATCGGCCTCATCGTCACCGGGCTGTTTATCGCCGCCTGGAAACGCCCGGTCGTGGCCTGATCGTCAATCGTCGACATCGCCGCGCGCCCAGCCTTCGCGGGTGGCAGCGATGAAATCGTCCAGCTGCTTCGCCGCGATGGCGCGGCGCAGGCCCGCCATCAGGTCCTGATAATAGGCCAGGTTGACCCAGGTCAGCAGCATCTTGCCGAGCATTTCCTCGGCCTTCATCAGGTGATGCAGATAAGCGCGGCTGTAGTCACGCGCCGCCGGGCAGCTCGATTGCGCATCGATGGGGCGGGCATCTTCAGCGTGCTTGGCGTTGCGCATGTTGATGCGGCCAAACCGTGTGAAGATCTGGCCGTGGCGGCCCGCGCGCGTCGGCATCACGCAATCGAACATGTCGATGCCGCGCCGGACCGCCTCGATGATGTCGTCAGGCGTGCCGACGCCCATCAGGTAGTGCGGCTTGTCTTCTGGCAGATGCGGCATCACCGTCTCGATCATCGCCAGCATGACATCCTGCGGCTCGCCCACAGCCAGCCCGCCAATCGCATAGCCGCGGAAATTCATGTCCACCAGCGCCTTGGCGCTTTGCACGCGGAGTGCGGGCACAGCCGCGCCCTGCACGATGCCAAAGAGCGCCCTGCCCTCAGGATCACCAAAAGCAACGCGGCAGCGTTCAGCCCAGCGCAGCGAGAGCTGCATGGCCTTCTCGGCCACCGAATCCTCGCAAGGCAGCGCCACGCATTCGTCCAGTTGCATCACGACGTCAGAGCCGAGCAGATTCTGGATTTCGATGGAACGCTCCGGCGTCATCTCGTGGCGGGAGCCATCGATGTGCGACTGGAACACCACGCCCTGCTCCGTGATCTTGCGCAGTTGCGCCAGCGACATCACCTGAAACCCGCCGGAATCAGTGAGGATCGGGTGCGGCCAGTTCATGAACTTGTGCAGCCCGCCGAGCTTCGCCACCCGCTCGGCGCCGGGCCGCAACATCAGGTGATAAGTGTTGCCCAGCACGACATCGGCGCCCAGCGCCTTCACCTGGTCCGGATACATGCCCTTGACAGTGGCGGCTGTGCCGACAGGCATGAAGGCTGGCGTGCGGATGACGCCGCGTGGCATCCGGATTTCGCCGGTGCGCGCCGCACCATCCGTGCCCAGCAGCTGAAACGAAAAATCGCTCGGCATTGCCAATCAGCGTCCGGAGATCACAGAGACGCCGATCAGCAGCGGGTGCAGCCAGAGCGCGAAGGCGACATAGAATGCCAGACCCGCAACCAGCGCGATCCAGTCAGCTCGGCCCCAGCCCCATGTGGTGGCGAGTGCAGCGCGCTGTGTCTCTTCCGGACGCCGCTTGCACGAAATGCGCGCCATCACCGCCCATGCGAGAAAGCCGCCGAACAGCAGCATACTGCCCAGATCGCCATTGGCCAGCAGATGCGCCGTGGCCCAGATTTTCACCGCCAGCAGCATCGGGTGCTTGGTGACAGCGCGGATCTTGCTCGGGCGGCCCTTGCCGGGCGCAGCGCTGACGGCCAGCAGCACGAAAACCGGCAGCATCAGCAGCAGCGCCAGATGCTTCGTCCAGACCGGCGGAAACCAGACATTGATCCAGCCGCTCGCGCGATATTGGCCGAAGCCATAGATGATGAGGCCAAAGCCGATGAGCGACAGCACCGTGTAGGCCATCTTGAAGCCATTTGCGCCGAAGCGCTCGATGGCGGCGGCCCGGCGTGCGCGCGCCATCGTAAAGGCATGCGTGCCCAGAAACAGCACAAGACCGAGGATGAGAAGAATCATGGCAGGCTCCAGTGCGTGGTCACGGGTGTCGCCCGGTCAGGCCGGAACCTAGCTGCGCACCCCGAAGCCTGCAAGGCACGATGGCCCAAGGATTGACCCAAGGAACGGCAAGAAGGCTTCCAACCGCCTCCGACATGCTTTGGCGAACGCACCTGAAGCATCGAGAAAAGACATAAATCCGGCTTGTTGACCCTTTATCCGGACTCCAGTTGGCCACCTGGAGAAAGACAACGACATGTTGTTGAAACGCACCCTTATTGCCCTTTGTGT
>JAYWHQ010000550.1:0-2191 GCA_043777655.1 Allobosea sp.
CCCTGGTCGGCGCCGCAAGGGTATTCCACCCCCGGGTTCCATGTCAGCCCGGAGGGCGAGGTGCGCCATCACATGCCAAGGCGGGTGCAGAACCCTGACAATCCCGATTGCTTCTGCTGGGCCAATGGCCGGAAGGTCGCCGAGGGTCTGTCAGCCTGCATCAACACTGCCGAAGGGCGTAGGCTCGCAGCCTGTGGCCGTGTCAGCAACATGATGTCCTGGGACGTGACCCGCAACCCCTGCCCGGACGCCTGAGCGAGGTCGCGTCAGGCCGATCAACAAACAAAAACCGCCGCCAGGATCAACCGGGCGGCGGCAAAACGCTTGTGCATGGCTGCGATCAGGCGATCTAGATCGCGCCGAACACAATGGCGACCAGCAGCGCGAAAGCAGCTCCCATGGCCAGCCGGTCGACACTGAATGTGAGGCTCATCGCATCCTCCGTGGTTGTGGACCTGAACGACAGATTAACAGAACAACCGTGTGACGCGAAGCCTTTTCGTTTGTGCGACGCAGCAGGCTGGCACAAGATCACGGTTAATCATGGGTTAAACCATTGATTTCAGTTGTGGATAACCTGGCTCGGAGCGCCGTCCTGCAGGGCTTTTTCCATGGCGATGCCAATGGCGAGTGCCGCCTCGTCATGCCCGAAGCGCGCGACAATCTGAAGTCCCACCGGCAAGTTGCGCGGCCCGCGCATGGCTGGAATGGTCACGCAGGGCGTTCCCATGAGTGTCCAGAGCCGGTTGAACCGCGAGTCGCCCGTCGATGTCAGCCCGGCAGGCGCCTCGCCCGGTGCGGCAAAACTGAGCACGGCATCCACCGGCTCGAAATAGCTGCGCATGGCATCGCGCCCGCGCCGTGCCCGCTTGCGTCCGGCATCATACTGGGCAGGCGTCACCGCCTGGGCATCATCGAGATAGGCGCCGAGTTTCGGCGGCAGCGCGCCACGCTGCGTCTGCCATTCCCAGGACAGCGCCTGCGCAGCCTCGAAATCCTGCACAGCTGCATGCGCCGCGAAGGCCTGCGCCAGCGCCTCTCGCTCCGGCATCTCGACCAGAATGGCGCCATTTGCCCGCGCAACCACGATCGCAAGATCGAGCGCAGCCTGGCTGGCGGGCTCAGGTGGCCCGGCAAAACCCTGGCGTTCAATGCCCAGCCGCAGCCCTTTCAGGCTGATCGCAGGCGGGTCAAGCTCTGCCCGACCCGTGATGGCTGCCAGCGCGAAGGCCAGATCATCGGCCGTTGCTGCGAACAGGCCGGGCGTATCCAGCGACCAGGAAAAGCACTTTATGCCCACGGTCGGCAGGATGCCGTAAGAGGGCTTGATGCCGGCGACGCCACAATACGATGCAGGCCGGATCACGGAGCCGCCGGTCTGCGTGCCAAGCGCCAGCGGCAGCATGCCAGCCGCCACCGCCGCCGCCGACCCCGCCGAGGAACCGCCGGGCGTTACCGTCAGATCATGCGGATTGCGCGTTGGCGCCGGGTCGAGAAAGGCAAAGGCTGTCGTGTGTGTCTTGCCCATCAACGTCGCACCAGCGCGGCGGCAGGCCATCACCAGGGCTGCATCGGCGCGCGGCTGCCAGCCGGCAAAAACGGCGCTGCCCATGCCTGTCGGCAGATCAGCTGTGTCGATGATGTCCTTTGCGCCGAACCCGATGCCGCAGAGAGGGCCTGTTCCGGCAACGGGGTTCGCGGTGTGCGCAGCAAAAGCCTGGACTTCAGCCTCACGTGCCGAGATCGCGGCTTCGCATGCGGCGATTTCAGCCCGTGCTGTCGTTGTTCCGGCAGCGACCCTCGCCGCTATGGCGCGCGCAGAAAGCATCATGTCATCGTCCGTTCATGGTCAAATTCAAGGTCCGATCACGCGGATGATGCGCTCTGTCGCCCAGCGCGCGATCGGAATGCCGAGAAAGGCGGCCATGGCGGCGAACGGCCAGGCAATGGCAAAAGCCCTGAGCCAGAGCGCGATGAAATTCGGCGGCATGCCGAGATTCACGAAGGTGATGAGCGCCGTCATCAGAAACGCCATCACGCCCGACGTCAGGATCGGGAATATGTATTTCGCCTTGCCGGTCATCTTGTCGCTCCGTTGAGACTATGTTGTGGCACACGAGGAACATGTGCGGAAAGGGCGGCCAGCAACCATCTACCAAGCCACCATACGTCATGCTCGGGCTTGTCCCGA
>JAYWHQ010000551.1:0-2188 GCA_043777655.1 Allobosea sp.
CCCAAGCCCAGCGCAGCGAGCGCAACCGTTCCGGCATCTGGGCCACCGCGCGGCCCGAGGCTGTTCTGAGCCATGCCCCTGATCGAAGCCATCAGCCTCTCCCGCGTCTATGATTTGGACTCAGGTCGCGTGACAGCGCTGGATCATGTCTCGCTGGAGATAGAGGCAGGCGAGCTTGTAGCCGTGATGGGCCCGTCCGGCTCCGGCAAATCAACGTTCATGAACCTTGTCGGCTGTCTCGACCGGCCAAGCGCGGGCAACTACCGCCTCGATGGTGTCGCGGTGGAAACGCTGAACAAGGATGGCCTTGCCGCCTTGCGCAACCGCAAGATCGGCTTCGTCTTCCAGCAGTTCAACCTGCTGCCGCGCATCGATGCGGCCACCAATGTCGAGCTGCCGATGGTTTATGCCGGGCTGGACCGCAAGGCGCGGCGCGTGCGGTCGCTCGCCGCTCTCGAACGTGTCGGGCTGTCCGACCGCTGGCACCACCGGCCCATGCAACTCTCCGGCGGCCAGCAGCAGCGGGTGGCGATTGCCCGCGCACTGGTCAACAAGCCGCGCCTGCTGCTGGCCGATGAGCCCACCGGCGCGCTGGACAGCAGGACAGCGCTGGAAATCCTGGCCCTGTTTCAGGCACTCAACCGCGATGGCGTGACTGTGGTGATCGTGACCCATGACCCGGAGGTGGCCCGCCACGCGCGACGCGTCATCCGCTTCCGCGACGGGCGGCTTCTGTCCGACACGCGGCAGGAACCGGCAGATGCGCAGGCGGCCCTTGCGAACGATGTCGCGCCTGGAGAACAAGTGCCTGAAGCAGCGGCGACCGCCGCATGAACCTTTGGGAAGCCATTCGTTCCGCCCTTTCTGCCATCGCAGCCAATGCCCTTCGTTCGGGGCTCACCATGCTGGGCATCATCATCGGCGTGGCCGCGGTCATTGCCATGGTCGCCATCGGCTCAGGCGCGCGCGAGCGCGTCACGGGGCAGATCAAATCGCTGGGTGCCAACCTTGCCATCATCCAGTCCGGCAATGTCACGCAAGGCGGTGTGCGGCTGGGCGCCGGCGCGTCTTCCACGCTGACGGATGAGGATGCACGCGCCATAGCCCGCGAAGTGGAAAACGTCGCAGCTTCCGCCTCTCTGCTGAACACGCGCGCGCAATCGGTCTATGCCGGAAACAACTGGTCGACGCAGATCATCGCAACCGATCTCGACTTTTTCATTGCCCGCGAATGGGAGGTCGAGACTGGCCGCCTGTTCGACCCCGAGGAAATCCGACGCGGCGAGATCGTGGCCATCATCGGCAAGACGGTGGCGACAAATCTGTTTGGCGAAGAGGACCCGCTGAACCAGCTCTTCCGCATTCGCAATGTTCCCTTCCGCGTCATCGGCATCATGGCCACAAAGGGCCAATCGGCCTTGGGGCAGGATCAGGATGACGTGATCATCGTGCCGCTCGACACGGGCCGCCGCCGCATCATTGGCCGCAATTATGCCCGCGACCGCTCGGTGCAAACGATCATGGTGAAGTTCGCCTCGGAGGACGCCATCGTTCCCGGTATTGAGCAAACTCGCGCTTTGCTGCGCCAGCGCCACCGGCTGGGCGATGATCTCGAAGACGATTTCGCCATTCGCAATCTCACCGAAATCGCCAACACCGCCACGGCGGCGGCCAATACGCTGTCCTGGCTGCTGGCGGCAGTCGCAGCCGTCTCGCTGCTGGTGGGCGGCATTGGCATCATGAACATCATGCTGGTCTCGGTGACCGAGCGCACCCGCGAGATCGGCCTGAGGCTCGCAGTGGGTGCAAGGCCACGCGAGGTGCTCAGCCAGTTCCTGATCGAGGCCACGACGCTCGCGACACTTGGCGGCGCCATCGGCGTGGCGCTCGGTGTCTCTGCGGCAATGGCCATCGCCTCGGCAGCAGGCTGGCCCTCCGTCATCTCGTTTCAGGCCATTGCGCTCGCAGTCGGCGTCTCAGGCCTGATCGGCGTGTTCTTCGGGTTCTACCCGGCAAGGCAGGCCGCGAGGCTGGACCCGATCGAGGCGTTGCGGCGGGAATAGGTTCGGATAGGGCAACAGAAAGCGCCTCGCTCGTCATTGCGAGAAGCGAAGCGACGAAGCAATCCAACTCTTTCAGAATAACCAAGAAAACTATCGGTCGAAGAAGATCATTGTGTGTTGAGCAA
>JAYWHQ010000552.1:0-7290 GCA_043777655.1 Allobosea sp.
CGTGGCTGGTTGTCCTTGTCGATGATGACCGCGCGCACGCCTTCATAAAAATCATGACCATCGGCAATGCGGCTGACGATCCGGTATTCCGTGCGCATAGCATCGGCGAAATCGAGCCCCGCACCCACCTGCATCTGGCGGGCGGCAATGGCCACGCTTGTCGGCGATTTGGTGCGCAGTGTGTCCAGCTGTTTTGCAGCGAAGGCCGATCCTGCCGCGGCCCGCGATTGAAGCGTGGCAAGGATGGCGGACAGATCGCCCGCCCCGTAACAATCCGCCAGTTCAGCGCGATCAACCGCCAGCTTGGCCGGCTCTGGCAGATGCGCAAATCGCGCCAGCGCGTCCTTAACCGGCACGGCGCCGTCACACAGCAATGTGGCCAGCTCCGCCATCCTGGCCGACGGCACCGCATGGGTAGCGAGCCCGATGGCCAGCGCATCGCCCGCGCCAACCCTGTCGCCTGTCAGACCCAGCCATATGCCAGTGGAACCGGGGAGGCGCGGCAGGAAATGGGTTGCGCCAACGTCGGGAAAGAAGCCGATGCCGACCTCGGGCATGGCAAACAGATAGCGCCCGCCCGCCACCCGGTAGCGACCCGGCTGCGAAACACCAACACCACCGCCCATGACGATGCCGTCGATCAGCGCGATATAGGGTTTCGGATAGGTCTTGATCCGCAGGTTGAGGCGATACTCATCGGCCCAGAAGGCGCGGGCCTCGCCTTGGCGGCCGACTTTTCCCAGATCATAGAGCTGGCGAATGTCGCCGCCTGCACAAAACGCCTTCTCGCCAGCACCGGTGATGACCACGCGGCTGATGGTCGGATCCTGCTCCCAGCGGTCCAGCGCAGCGGCCAGTTCGCGCACCATGCCATGGGTCAGTGCATTCAGCGCCCTGGGGCGGCTGAGCGTGACAAGGCCCGCGTTGCCGCGCACTTCGCAGAGAATTTCGGGTTCGGGGCCTTCAGTCACGATGATCTCTTGTTCACGAACTTGGCGCGACGTTTGGCGAGAGAGCGTGGCAGTGTCAACGTGCAGCTTCTGGCGTTGCACCTTCGCTGCATGGCGTTGCCCAGCCACAGCCCGCCTGACTGCGACACCGTTAGCCAGAAGGCGCGCTATATCGGAACCGTTCCAATGTGCTAGATTATGACAGCATCTGAGGGCGGGTACGACATGACTTCCGGCAGCTTCCGACATTTCCCCTTGCCTTTGGCGCGCCAGGACGGCCCGGAATCCGCAACGAAGACGATGGCTCCGGCGCTGGACCTGCCCCGCCGCATGCGCCGCAACCGCAAGTCAGAATGGTCGCGCCGCCTGATGCGCGAGAACCGGCTGACAACAGATGACCTGATCTGGCCGATGTTCCTCATGGACACAACAGAGGCCCGCACACCTGTCGCCTGGATGCCAGGTGTCGACCGGCTAAACATCGATGAAGCCTGCCGTCAGGCAGAGCATGCCGCACGGCTCGGCATCCCGGCCATTGCGCCCTTCCCCTTCGTCGAGCGCGAGCTGCGGGACGGATCGGGCTCTGAAGCCCGCAACGAGCAGAACCTGATGTGCCGCGCCGTGCGCGCCATCAAGGCGGCTGTGCCCGAGATCGGCATCATCACAGATGCCGCGCTCGACCCCTACACCTCCCATGGCCATGATGGCGTCATGCAGGGCGAGCGCATTCTGAACGACGCGACGGTGCATCTGCTCTGCGGGCAGGCGCTGGCGCTGGCGGAAGCGGGAGCCGACATGATCGCTCCGTCTGACATGATGGACGGGCGCGTGGCTGCCATCCGCCGTGCGCTCGATGCCAATGGCCACGAGGACGTGCAGATCATGTCCTATGCGGCGAAATATGCCTCGGCCTTCTACGGCCCGTTCCGCGATGCGATTGGCACCAATGCGACCCTGATCGGCGACAAGCGCACCTATCAGATGGACCCGGCCAATGCTGACGAGGCCATGGCTGAGGTGGCGCTCGACATCGAGGAGGGCGCGGACATGGTCATGGTCAAGCCCGGCATGCCGTATCTCGACATCGTCACCCGCGTGAAGCAGACCTTTGGCATCCCCACCTTCGCCTATCAGGTGTCCGGCGAATACGCGATGCTGATGGCGGCCCAGCAGAATGGCTGGCTCGATGGCGACAGGGCGATGCTGGAGAGCCTGCTCGCTTTCAAGCGCGCAGGCGCCGATGGCGTGCTGACCTATTTCGCGCCGCGCGTGGCGGAAATGCTGAAAAATCGCGGCTGACAGGGTGCCGCACCCCGTCATGATGGCCTAGCGTGCCATCATCATGCTTCGCGCCTTGTGCCTCGCCCTGATCTGCCTTGCGCTCACATCCTGTACGGGAAATGTGGATTCCGACCGGGCGCGGGTTTGCCGCCAGGCCATCCTGCCACTCAATCCCGATTCCGAGCGGATCGACATTCGCTCCGTCACTGCAGGCAGCCGCAACAATCTGGTGGCCGTGTCCTATCGCCTGATCGGAGAAAACGGCCAGAGCCGCACGCGCCTGCTGGAATGCCTGTTTGCCGGGGATGGCACCACGCTGAACCGGGCTGAACTGGTGGGCCTCGCATCCGATGGCCGCCCGCTGCCGGATACGAATTTCTACCTGCTCAAGCGCTTTTATCTCGATGACCGCAAGGATCCCCCTGAGGACCCCGGCGCCGTCACGGACGATGACCTGCCGCAGGTTCATCCAAAGCTCGCCTATGGCCTTCAACAGGCCCTGAGCGCCCTTCCCTCCATTGCCATCTACGCGCTGTTGGCCAGCGCCTATGCGCTGATCTACGGGCTGGTGGGACGCATCGTGCTCACCTTTGGCGAGTTCGCGGCGCTTGGCAGTGTCGCGGGCGTGGCAGGTGTTGCCATCACGCTGAGCCTTGCGGTTTCGACGCCGATCACGGGGGTGATCGTCGCTTTTGCCATCGGCGTTCTGGCCAGCGCGCTGCACGGTTTTGCCATGGGGCGGCTGGTGCTTGGTCGCCTCCGGCGCGCCAGCGGGCAGCAGGTGCTGATTGCCACTGTCGGGCTGGCGCTGGCGCTCTCTGAATATCTGCGGCTGATGCAAGGTGCCGAGTTGCGCTGGCTGCCGCCGGTCTTCAACAACCCATGGTCCTTGCTACGTGGCGGCAGTTTCACGGTGACTGTGACGCCAGTCGCGCTCGCAGTGGCAGGGTTCGGTCTCGCTGCCACGCTTTCACTGCTGCTCTACCTGCGCCATTCCGCATATGGCCGCGCCTGGCGGGCTGTCTCGGACGACGCGAATACGGCTGCCCTTTTTGGCGTCGACGAGCGTGCGATCTATGACCGGGCACTGCTGCTGGCCTGCGCCTGTTCAGGCGCAGCCGGGGTGATCGTGACCGTGCTCTATGGCGGCTTCGGCTTTGCGGGTGGCTTCACGCTGGGCCTGAAAGCGCTGATCGCGGCCATTCTCGGCGGCATTGGCTCGGTGCCCGGCGCCTGCCTCGGCGCGCTGCTGATCGTGTTGTTCGAGGTGCTCTGGTCTTCGACAATGCCGCTTGAAACCCGAGACATTGCGGTGTTTACGTTGCTCGCAGTCGTGCTGATCGCGCGTCCAGGTGGCCTTCTGGGCGATGCCGAGCTGAAACCGAGACAGGTCTGACCGATGCGCTCCTCCCTTGCGATTGCCGATGTGCATGCTGCGGCTGACCGCATCAGGGGACATGTCATCGCCACACCGATGATCCCGGCACCGCGCCTCTCGCAGCTGACAGGTGCCGAGGTTTTCGTGAAATACGAGAACATGCAGGCGACTGCCTCCTTCAAGGAGCGCGGTGCGGTCAACAAGCTGCTGACGCTGACCGAGAGCGAGAAGGCGCGCGGCGTTATCGCCATGTCAGCGGGCAACCACGCGCAGGCCGTCGCCTACCACGCGCGGCGTTTCGGCATTCCCGCCACCATCGTGATGCCTGAAGGCACGCCGCTGGTGAAGGTGGAGAACACGCGCGCCCACGGCGCCCGCGTCGTGCTGCATGGCGAGACGCTTTATGAGTCCGCTGCGGAGGCGAAAGCGATTGCCGCGCGCGAGGGCCAGTGCTTCGTCCATCCCTATGACGATGAGGCCGTGATCGCAGGCCAGGGTACGATTGCCTGCGAGATGCTGGCTCAGGAGCCCGATCTTGACATGCTGGTGATCCCGCTGGGCGGCGGCGGGCTGATGGCGGGCAACGCCATTGCCGCCAAGGCGCTGCGCCCGGACATCCGGCTGATCGGCGTCGAGGTTGATCTCTATCCCTCATTCACCAACGCCATCGAAGGCAGCGACCGCCCGATTGGTGGTGCCACCCTTGCCGAAGGCATCGCGGTGAAGACAGTGGGCGAACTGACGCTTCCCATCGTGCGCGCGCATGTCGAGCGCATTCTGCTGGTCTCGGAAGCGCTGGTCGAGCGCGCCGTCAACGCCTTTGCCAGCCTCCAGCATACCCTTGCCGAGGGCGCAGGCGCGGCAGGTCTTGCCGCCATGCTGCGCGAGCCTGAGCTGTTCCGAGGCAGAAAGGCCGGTCTTGTGCTGTGCGGTGGCAACATCGACACGCGGCTGCTCGCCTCGATCATGGTGCGCGAGCTCGAGCGCGAGGACCGTATCGCCGCCTTCCGCCTGACATCAAGCGACCGGCCAGGCTTTCTTGGCAAGGTGGCCAGCCGGTTGGGAGAGCTTGGCGCGAACATCCTGGAAGTTTCGCATGGCCGCCTCTTCCTCGATGTGCCGGCCAAGGGCGTTTCGCTCGATGTCACCGTCGAGACACGCGGATCTGTCCACACGCAGGAGATTTTCGAGGCGCTCGCTGGAGATGGCTTCGAGCCAAGGCGCATGCATCCGCGCGGCGTGCCGCCGGAGGCGAATGGTTCCGGGGGCTGATTGAGGCTTGAACACGCTTGAGGGGTGACATTCCGCCCAAGGCTCCCCACCTCTTGCTCGCCAACTGGCAAGGAGCCAACCCAATGACCTCTTCAAAGCCTGAGCGCGTGCCCGACATCGTGACCATCGACATGCAGACCCTGCCCAACGTTTCCGGCGTGCTCGGCAGCCGCGTCTTTGCCTGGCTGGGTGACTTCGTCGTTCTGGTCATTCTGGGCTGGATCGTGTTCCTGCTGCTTGGCATGCTGGGACTCGTGACCTTCGGACTGACGTGGTTGCTGATGCCGGTGGCAGCGGTGGCCACGATTCTGGGCTACGCCGCCATCACCATCGGCGGCGAGAAGCAGGCCACGCTTGGCATGCGGATGGCGGGTCTCAAGGTCGAGAAAGTGAATGGCACGCGCCCTGATGGGCTGGCTGCTGCCGTGCACGCGCTGATGTTCTATGTCGCGGCCGGGTCCATCGGCCTGCTGGCGCTCAGCGTCGGCATCGGCCTGATGCGGGCTGATCGCCGCATGGGCCATGACCTTCTGGCCGGGCTTGTGGTGGTGCGGCGCTAGTTCTTTGCGCAGGCCAGCCCATTGCCCCGGCAGGCAAGAGTGCTATCGTTGGACCCCTGAATCACCGATGCGAAGCTGGAGTTCATGCGGCCGATCCGTGATACCCCGCAGTTCTATCTGACCTCTCCGACCCCCTGCCCCTATCTGCCGGGGCGGGAGGAGCGGAAGGTGTTCACGCATCTCGTGGGGCACCGTGCGCGCGAGCTGAATGATCTCCTGACGCAAGGCGGGTTCCGTCGCTCGCAGACGATTGCCTATCGCCCGGCCTGCGAGAGCTGCCGGGCTTGCGTGTCGGTGCGGGTCTGCGTCAACGAGTTCAAGCCGGGACGCAGCTTCCGGCGCGTCATGGCGCGCAACCAGGATCTGGTCGGCGCCAAGGCCGCGCCTGCGCCCACATCCGAACACTATTCGCTGTTTCGCGGCTACCTCGACCGGCGCCATCCCGATGGCGGCATGGCGGCGATGTCGGCGCTGGATTTCGCCATGATGGTCGAGGACAGCCATGTCGAGACGCATCTGGTCGAGTACCGTCGCCACGGCCCCGACAGCGCCATCACCGGCAAGGGCGAGGGAGACCTCTTTGCCGTTGCACTCACCGATGTGATGAATGATGGGCTGTCGATGGTGTATTCCTTCTACGATGCCGATCTCGAGGCACGGATGCTCGGCACCTACATGATCCTCGATCATCTGGAGCGGGCGCGCGCGCTCAACCTGCCCTATCTCTATCTCGGCTACTGGGTCGATGGCTCGCCAAAGATGGCCTACAAGGGTCGCTACCTGCCGCAAGAGCGCCTGATGTCCGGCGGCTGGGAGCGGGTGGAGGGCTGAGCGCAACGACAGCCTGGTTCTGGCGTCATTGCGAGGCGTGAGCCGAAGCAATCCAGACTTTTGCTGCCCGCCATCTGGATTGCTTCGCTTCACTCGCAATGACGGGGAAATTCATAGTTTGCCTTGAAAAGGCACATATTCTTCAGGCATATTGTGGTGACGTGTTGCTTTTCTGACATTGGATGTCTGCTGTGTTGCTCAGCCTACCCCGCCGCCATGCGATGACCGGCCCGCTTCTGCTGGCGGCATTCCTGCTTTGTGGCCCGGCTGTGCAGGCGCAAGGGCTTGCTCCGTCCGACTTTGGCAGCCTGCCCTTCTTCTCCGGCCCGGCCTTCAACACCTCGCCACTTTCGCCAAAGTGGGAAGGCTCCTACGGACGCATCTCGACCGGCTTCCAGACCACGCGCTTTGGCCGTGGCGCCACGGTGTCTGGCCCGACTGTCGGGCTGGAAGCGGGCAAGATGTGGCGCGAGGGCAACCTGGTCTGGGGCGTGGCGGGCGCGGCCAATTACGAGCCTGCGCGTGGCAATTTCAATTTCGGGCCATTCGGCGGGCAGGAGTTCGGTCGCGATTTCTCTGGCGCCGCACGTTTGAAAGCGGGCGTGCTCGCCACCGACACCTTGCTGTTCTATTCGAGTGTGGGCGTCAGCGCCGGGCGCGAAACCTGGCGCTCGGGGCCGGCCTGGGGCGGCATGCCCTTTTCGCGCAGCGACATTATCGTGCGGCCTGAAGCACGCGCCGGTGTCGAATGGGCCGTGACGCCGAATCTGACATTGGGTGTCGAGGTCGGGGTTGTGGGTCGGGTGCAGTAAAGCGAGCCGCTCTGCATGACCGTTCGTTCATGTGCCGTCCACCGCTCGGACACGCCGCCCGCTTCATGTTTGGGCCGACAAGGCGCTGATGCCTTTGTTCACAGAGGTCTAAGCCCATGTCATCCTTGCAAAGCCCTGCCACCGAAAGCCCATTCTGGCCGAGCATCCGCCGATCTGGATTGATGCTCAGTGTGTTGCTGATGGCA
>JAYWHQ010000553.1:0-2172 GCA_043777655.1 Allobosea sp.
CATCTCCTTCTATCCCGGCTGCACCACGATCCTGAAGAATGGCTGGTCAGCGCGCGTTCCAGTCACAATTCTCCATGGTGCCGATGATGACTGGACGCCTGCAGCACCCTGCGAAATGCTGGCAAAGGCCGGTGGCGCGAGATTTGTCTCCTATCCCGGCGCCTACCACGATTTTGACCACCCTAACCTGCCGATCCGGACGCGCAATGCCGCCTACTCCGTGCGCGGCGACGGCATCGTGACCATCGGCACGCATGGCCCTTCGCGGTCAGATGCGATCAACCGTGTCATGGGGCTGTTTGGCGGCATGTGATCGCCAGAGACTGCGGCTCTCCGGTGCTTTGAGGTTGCCACAGTCAAGGGCTTGCCACTAAGCACGCCAGCATCACCTGCGGAGCGGCGGCACATGAACATACTTCTTATCGGATCAGGCGGGCGCGAGCACGCGCTTGCCTGGAAGCTGACATCGTCGCCCCTTTGCCATCGGTTGCTGATTGCGCCCGGCAATCCCGGCACCGCGCAATGCGGCTCGAACATCGCCATCGACATCACAGATCATGCCGCTGTCATCGCGCTGGCCAGATCCGAGAAGATCGATCTGGCCGTCATCGGCCCTGATGCACCGGCAGTGGCTGGCCTGACAGATGACCTTATGGCTGCCGGCATCAAGACGTTTGGCCCGTCAATGCAGGCCGCCCAACTCGAAGGCTCGAAGGCTTTCACGAAGGAATTCTGTGCCGCGTTCGATATCCCCACCGCCGCCTTTGCCCGCTTCACGGATCGCGCGGCCGCTCATGCCTATGTGACGTCAAAAGGCGCGCCCATCGTCATCAAGGCGGATGGGCTGGCACTCGGCAAGGGCGTGGTTGTCGCAACGACCTTGCCGGAAGCGCTCGAGGCCATCGACATGATGCTGGGTGGTGGCTTCGGCACAGCGGGCACCGAGATCGTCATCGAGGAGTGCATGTTTGGCGAGGAAGCCAGCTTCTTTGCGCTTTGCGACGGGAAGAACGCCATCTTCATGGGCTCGGCGCAGGACCACAAGCGCGTCGGCGATGGCGACACCGGCCCCAACACCGGCGGCATGGGAGCATACTCGCCCTCGCCCGCCATCACACCTGCGATGGAGGCCCGCGTGATGGGCGAGATTATCCTGCCCACCATGGCAGGGATGGCTTCACGCGGCACGCCCTTCACCGGCATCCTTTTCGCCGGACTGATGCTGACCTCCGATGGGCCGAAACTGATCGAGTACAATGTGCGTTTCGGCGATCCCGAGTGTGAGGTGCTGATGCCGCGGCTGAAAAGCGATCTGGTCGCGGCCATGCTGGCAGCCTGTGACGGCGTGCTGGATCGCTTCACCCTGCGCTGGTCAAAGCAGTCTGCGCTGACAGTGGTGCTGTGCGCGGAGGGCTATCCTGCGGCACCAGAGAAAGGTTCCCTCATCAACGGCGTTGCGACCGTCGAGGCACTGGCCGACATCACCGTGTTTCATGCAGGAACGCTTGAGCGTGACGGACAACTCATCGCCAATGGCGGGCGCGTGCTCAATGTGGTGGCGATGGCTGACACGGTCACAGAAGCGCAGGCCAAGGCCTACGCAGCTGTCGACATGATCGACTGGCCAGAGGGCTTCTGCCGCCGCGACATTGGCTGGCAGGCGGTGCGGCAGGAAGCCGGGCATTGAGTTGAGACCCGTTTGATATATATAATCCCTTCTGGAATATATACCGGAGGCAATCATGGCGATCCTCATCAAGGACCCGGAAACAGACCGCATCGTGCGCGAACTGGCCGCACGCACGGGCGAAACGATCACGGAAGCTGTGCGCAAAGCGGCAGAAGAACGCACGAAAAGCCTTCAGGACAAGCCGGTGCGGGTTGATCGAGCCCGCCTCGATGAGACACTGCAGCGTTTCTGGGACGCCCAAAAACAACCCAGGCCAGCTCTCGACGACCTTGTTGTGTATGACGAGAATGGTTTGCCAGTATGATCGCTGTCGACACCTCGGCCATTTTCGCCATCTTGAATCGCGAGCTGGAGGCAATCAAATTCCGTGAATTGATCGTCAGCCAACCTGCCGTATTCATGTCGGTGGCAAGCGTGCTTGAGCTGGAATTGGCAGTCACCAGGCTTCAGCTGGATGCCACTGCGCCAACAATCGATGCCAT
>JAYWHQ010000554.1:0-7234 GCA_043777655.1 Allobosea sp.
CCGCCACCAGCATGCCGATTGCGGCTTCAGGTGATGCAAGGGCGCCATATGCCTGGGTGGATTTCTGCCGTCGCAACATGGCGGAATGCAAGGTGGATGTCTCGGAGCCTGATCGGGTCGAGCTGACGCCAAAACTCTGGAAGACGCTTGTGACGTCCAATCTGAAGGTCAATCGCGAGATCGAGCCCATCACGGACCAGGACCACTGGGGCGTGGTCGACCGTTGGGACATCCCCACCGATGGCAAGGGCGATTGCGAGGATTATGTGCTGCTGAAGCGCAAGCGCCTGGCTGAACAGGGCGTGCCGCGCCGCGCGATGCGGATCACGGTTGTGATTGACGAGGAAAATGCCGGCCATGCCGTGCTGATGATCCGCACCGATCGCGGTGACTTCATCCTCGACAACAAGCGCAACGCAGTCCTGCCCTGGCAGCAGACGGGCTATGTCTATGTGAAGCGCGAGTCTTCCGATCAGGTTGCCTGGAAGGGCCTTGGCGGCCTGTCCGGAGCAACGGTTACCGCGGCACGCTGAAGTGATGAATTTCCGGACCGCATGGCCCGGGCAAGTTTGGTGAATCTGGTCACGTCCCCACCCCGTCCCAGATCGGGTTCACCAATGAGGGGTCGGCTCCTGTCCCGGGGCCGACCCCACTTTTTTGTCGGGAAACGACCGAAGGCCGTTCAGCCGACCGCCTTCAGGCCCTTGGCGAAACGTTTCCAGTTGGCAACATAGCTGGCGGCGGATTGCGTGAGGCGCAGGGCTGCCTCGGCATCAATCGAACGGATGGCGCGCGCTGGCGAGCCGACAATCAGCGAATTGTCCGGAAATTCCTTGCCCTCCGTCACCAGCGCATTGGCACCGACAAGGCAATTCCGGCCAATCTTGGCACCGTTGAGAATGGTCGCGCCCATGCCAATGAGGCTATTCTCGCCAATGATGCAGCCATGCAGGATGGCGTGATGGCCAATCGTGCAATCGGCGCCGATCTCCAGCGGAAAGCCCATATCGGTGTGCAGCATCGCGCCTTCCTGGATGTTGCTGCGCGCCCCCACCGAGATGCGCTCGTTGTCGCCGCGCAGCACCGCGCCAAACCAGATGCCGACATCCACCGCCAGCGTGACCTTGCCGATGACATGCGCATCGGGCGCAATCCAGCAACTGCCTGCAGGTGGCGTCTCGGGTGAAATTCCGTCGAGTGAGTAAAGAGGCATGAATTGCGATCTCCGGCTGAGACAACCGAGCAAGCACGGTTTCAGCGCTCAGCGTCAAGAGCGATCGGGATCAGGCGATCAGGCGCAACACAAGGTCCAGTGCCACGCGTCCTGAGGCCAGTGACCACAGTGAGGCCACCATCGAGGCCAGCATCACGAACAGGAACGGCCTGCCCTCGATGCGACGACCGCGCACGGTGTTGCGCAGGATCAGGAAAGGTGCGGCAAAGACGATCACCGGCACGCTGGCAACAGCCGCAATGCCGCCCGCCTGCAGCAGGCTGAAGCTTGCGCGCCTCTGCGTGAACAGTTCGAAGGCACTGGCCAGCAGCCCGGCAAAAGCAAAACCGAAGAAAAGCGCCTGAATGGCCTCAACGGCAGCGGGTTCGATACGCATGACTTTTGAACCTTGAGCAGCTTTCCGGGACCCTGGACAGCTTTCAGCCGCAACAGTGCATCATGGTATACGAAACGTTAAGCGGCTTCTGGTTGTGTGGTTAATCTGATGAATTCTGCAGGATACGAGAGCCATGCAACCTGCCAACCACCCGCCCCAGAGCCTTTCAGCCGCAACCATTGCCGCGATCATGCGCGGGCGGCTCAACAAGCCCGCGCCGCCCCCTGCCCGTGCCGACAAGGCGCTGGCCAAGGTTGTTGCCTTGCTGGTGACGGCGGGTGCAACAGCGACCGGGCTGGCGTATTGGCTGACCCAGCCTGTGCCGCTCGCACCTGATGCCTTGCAGGTTGCGCGTGTTGGCCCGTCTGTTCTGGCTGTGCCACGCGTCATGACAGGTCCAGTGTTGCACGACAGTGGACAGATCGTCGGCCTCGTGCGCCTGCGGCTGGATTGGCCAGGCCTTGGCCCCGCAACAGTCCAGAGCCGGCAAGTGGTGCACGTCACGATCGCCCCGTTTGACAAGACGGCGGATGCCACACTCCAGTTGCAGACGTTCTCGCGCTTTCTGGCGCCCACCGCCTGGTCAAACCCCGGCGGACTGGTGGTGCGCAGCTTCTCGAAGGGTTCACCCTATGAGAATGACGAACTCTATCTGGCCTTGCCGGACGGCCGCGATTTCGCAGCGCGCTGCCCGATTGCGCAGTCCAGCAGCCAGCCTGAGGAACAGTGCCGCGCCACCATCCGCCATCGCAGCATGGATGTGGCACTGCGCTTCCCACGCGAGATTTTGACAGAATGGGAATCGCTGGTCACGCGAATCCGTGACCAGATTGACGGCATGCTGCGCTAGGGCGCAGCAAACTCAAGCCTCAGGCGAGTTCGCCACCATCGAGATCAACATCGAGAATGGCCATCGTGAAGTTGAAAGAGCGGTCGCCATCCTCGTCGTCCAGATGGATGATGCCGACATATTCCTCGCCGATATAGACCTCGGCCGAGTCATTCTTCTTCACCCGCGGCTTCACTTTGATTTGGCTGTTGGCAAATGTCCGGCGCAGGAAGGCCTCAAGCTTGGCGAGTTCGGTCTTGTCCACGGCAGATGGTCTCCTGATCCTCAAATCTGATGCGGCACGGGATGCCATGGCTGGCCTGTGAGGGCAAGCCGCCATGACACTGGCTGGTCTCGTTATCCCGGTTGCCTTGAGGGCGCCAAAGCGCTACCCGACGCCAACCGCTGAAGGAAACTGCCCATGTCCGACAAAGCCGCTGCAACCGTGCTGCCAGATCGCCTGTCCAACAACCCGCACAGCCCCTACCATGATGCGGATGTGCTCGCGCGTGGCGTCGGCATTCGCTTCAAGGGCGTCGAGAAGACCAATGTCGAGGAATATTGCCTGAGCGAAGGCTGGATTCGCGTCTCGGCCGGCACAGCCAAGGACCGTTTCGGCAATCCCATGACCATTCTGCTCAGAGGCCCGGTCGAGGCCTGGTTTCAGGACAATGCCGCCGAGCAAACGGACGCGGACAAAGCCTGAGCCATCCGCCGCATCAGGGCATCACAACCCCGGATCATGCGCCATTTGCGCATCATCCAGCAGCATCTGGTCCATGGAGCGTGCGGGCTCGGCACATCCCGCCTCGCCGACCACACGCGCCGGCACGCCAGCCACCGTCATGTTGCGCGGCACAGCGTTCAGCACGACCGAGCCGGCTGCAATGCGCGCGCATTGCCCGATCTCGATGTTGCCGAGGATCTTGGCGCCCGCCCCGATCATCACGCCCTGCCGGATCTTGGGGTGCCGATCGCCCGTCTCCTTGCCGGTTCCGCCCAACGTCACATCCTGCAGGATGGAGACATTGTCCTCGACCACCGCCGTCGAGCCGACGACAAGCCCTGTCGCGTGGTCGAGAAAAATGCCACGCCCCATGACCGCTGCCGGATGAATGTCGGTCTGGAACACCTCTGACGCACGGCTTTGCAGGTAAAGCGCCATGTCATGCCGCTTTTGCGCCCAGAGCCAATGCGCCAGACGATGCGTCTGCAAGGCATGAAAGCCCTTGAAATACAGCAGCGGCTCGACCAACCGCTCGCAGGCTGGATCACGGTCGACCACAGCTGCCATATCGGCGCGGAACGCATCCGAGATTGCCGGGCTTGCGGCGAGCGCCTCGCTGAAAATCTGCGCGATCAGTTCGGCAGAGATGGCAGGATGACCCAGCCGGGAGGCTACACGGTGAATCACCGCCTGCTCCAGCCCCTGCTGGTTGAGCACCGAAGACAGGATCAGCCCGGTCAGCGCTGGCTCCGCTGCCATGATCTGCTCCGCCTCACGGCGCACGCGCGTCCAGACAGGATCGACCTTGCCAATCCGCGACACCTCGGCTGACGGCTGACGGCTGGTTTGCTGTGACATGGTCTCGCCTTCCACAGATTGATCGCTTCTCGCGTGACAATGTCCCGGTTCGCCAAGACATCTCGTAAGCGGCATGGTCTCTAGCATATGGGTATCAACGAAGCGCAAATTCAACCGTGCCATCAGCAGATCAGACTGCATGTTGTGCAACAGCCAGAAGAGCCCGCGATGCCACCTGCCCTCCTCCTGCCCTCACCCACGCTGCGATTGGCGCCAACCATTGACGGGCCCATCGCAACGCTGGCCATCGCCAACCCAGCCAGACGGAATGCGTTCGATCTCGACATGTGGCTGGCACTGCCCGCGCTCATCGCCATGATTGAAGCGCAGCCCGGCGTCAGGGTGCTTGTGCTGCGCGGCGACGGCAGCAGCGCTTTTGCCTCTGGAGCCGACATTTCCGAGTTCGCAACCGTGCGCGCTGACGCGGCTGGCGGCAGGCGCTATGAGGCAGCCAACGAGGCAGCCTTCGAGGCGCTGAGCGCATGCGAGCTGCCAACCATCGCCATGATCCGGCAGTTCTGTCTGGGCGGCGGCTTCGGGCTGGCAGCGGCCTGCGATCTGCGCATCGCCAGCGAAGACACGCGCTTTGGCGTCCCCGCCGGGCGGCTCGGTGTCGGCTACCCGCCCGGCGCCATTGCCACACTGGTCGCGGCCATTGGTGCAGCCAACGTCAAGGAACTGATCTTCAGCGGCCAGCAGTTTGATGCCAATCGCCTTGGCCAGATGGGCTTCCTCAACCGCGTGGTGCCAGATGACCGTCTCGAAGCCGAGGTGATGGCGCTGGCAGGAACCATCGCAACAAATGCGCCACTCAGCTTGCGCGCAGCAAAAGCGGCGATCAATGCCGCCGCAGGATTGCCCGGCGGCGGCAACCGGGAGGCGCTCCAGAGCCTCGCTGACGCCTGTTTTGACAGTGAGGACTATACTGAGGGACGGGTCGCATTTCTGGCCAAGCGGACACCGCAATTCAAGGGCGAATGACATTTGGCCATAAACGATTTCAAGAGCTTGGCTTTGGTGGCCAAGCCGACGATGTGACAACTTGAATCAGAATGGCAGAATGCTGACTCAACTCAGCCGCGCAATTCGTGGCCTGAATCAACTTCTGAGCCTGTCGATTCAATCTCTCAGAAGGCCGCGATAACCGACTCTGTGTGCTGCATTTTCCTGCGCAAACGCAGGCGCATTCCCGCATCTGAAGGACTGCGCGACTTCAGCCATTTCTGACGCAATCCTGGAACCGTTTCAGCCCCGGATTTGTGCCAGGAAGCCAACGACGGCTTCGGCGAAAGCATCATTCTTGTCGCCAGCCACCATGTGCCGGGCCTCCGAGATGTTGGCGTATTGCGTGGTCGGAGACAGGGCAAGAAAGGCCTCTGCCGCCGCCTCCGTCACCAATTCGCTGGACGCTCCGCGCACCAGGAGCGAAGGCACAGGCATGGCCCTCGTGACAGCATCGAGCTTGCCTGCCATGATGTCCCAGTCCGCCGCAACGGGCCTCGGCCCATCGAGGAAGCGCGGGTCCCAATGCCAGCGAAAGCGCCCGTCCGCCTGCAGTCGCAGGTTCTTCGACAGCCCGGCCAGAGAGCGTGGTCTTGGCCTGTGCGGCAGGTAGGCAGCGATGGCATCAGCCGCGGCTTCCACGCTGGCAAAACCTTCAGCCGCATGGGCGCGCATGAAACCCTTGATATGGTCGACACCGCGCGGGTCCATCTGTGGGACGATATCGACCAGCACCAGTGCCGAGAAGACCGGGTCGCTGACCGACTCTGCGAGCGCCAGCAGCGAGGCAAGCCCACCCAGCGACGCTCCGACCGCGACTGGCTTCACACCCGTTTCAGCCGTGATCGCGCGCCCGACGACCAGTGCATCCGCGCCAAAATCGGCAAAGCTGTAGGCGCCATCCTCGATCCAGGCGCTGTCACCATGCCCGCGCTGATCGAGCGCCACGGATTGCCAGCCGGTGACAGCCAATGCGCGCGCGGTGCCATCCCAGGCGTGCCGGGTCTGCCCACCGCCATGGAGCAGCAACGCGACCGCTTGGCCTTGGCTGTGCCAAGTTGGCGCCAGCCGCCTGGTCGCGACCAGCCTGTTGCCACATGCGCCGGAAAATATGCGATCAGATGTTGTGCTGGACGACATGCGACGTTCAGGCTCGCGCCTGGAGAAAATCGAGAACGGCCTGCTTGTGCGACCGGTCACCCACAGCAAGATTGTGGTCGCGGCCCTCAATGTCGAAAGTGCGGGCATTCGGCATCAGCCGGGCCAGCGCCGGGCCCGAGCCTGCCACGGCGTCTGTCGTGCCGACGCTGATGAGGGTGGGCATCGTCAATCGTTTCAGATCCTCAACACTCAAGACCTGCCGCGAACCACGGATGCAGGCGGCCAAAGCCTTCAGATCACTCTTGGTCGCCTCCCCAAAGGCTCGGAACATGCGCTGCATGGGGTCAGTAAGCGTGTCCAATGAAGGCGCTTCCATGGCGTCAGCGATGCCCATGGGAAGCCCAACCCCCTCCACCAGATGAATGCCAAGGCCGCCAAGCAGCAGCGAGCGCACGCGTTGCGGCGCGGCCAGCGCCAGAAAGGCGGAAATGCGTGCGCCCATCGAGTAGCCCATGATGTCGGCGCGCGGGATGGCGAGATGGTCCATCAGGCGCAGCACGTCGCCCGCCATGATGTGCGAGCCATAGGCTGCAGGATCATACAGCTTCTGGCTGGCGCCATGGCCGCGATTGTCGAGCAGGACCACGCGATAGCCCGCATGGGCGAGCGACTTTGTCCACTGCGTGTTGACCCAGTTGACAGCATGGCTGGAGCCGAACCCGTGCACAAGCACCACCGTGTCACCATTGACTTCAACAGTTGGCGGCAGATCGAGATAGGCAATTTCGACACCGTCAGAAGAGAAAAACTGCATGCGTGCACGAATCCGGTTGGACCATCCCTGATCGATCTAGCCTGCGCCATCTGCCGGGTCGAGAAAAGCCCGCAGAAATGGTGACCGTCAGTAGCCACTCGCATGCAGGCGATTTAAGACAGGCCATGCCGCCAACCGTGAGTCCCGCTGGGCCCGAACATTCTGCGCCTGCCCGCAGCCGCTGGCCCGCGCTGGATGTTGCGCGCGGCGTGGCATTGGTGGCGATGTTCGTGTTTCACTTCATGTGGGATTTGTCGTTGTTCGGTCTGGTGCATCCTGACACGCCGGCCCTG
>JAYWHQ010000555.1:0-2157 GCA_043777655.1 Allobosea sp.
ATCGTCGAGGTGTTCACCGAGGTCATCATCGCGCCCGATGCGACACCTGAGGCGATTGCGTTGGTGGCCGCCAAGAAGAACCTGCGGCTGTTGGTGACAGGCGGTCTGCCGGATGTGCGGGCTGCCGGGATGACGTTCAAGACAGTTGCAGGCGGGTTCCTCGCGCAGTCACGCGACAATGCGGTTGTCGATGACATGGAACTCACGGTTGTGACGAAGCGAGCGCCAAGTGCGCAGGAGCTGGCTGATCTGCGGTTCGCCTTCCGCGTTGCCAAGCATGTGAAGTCCAATGCGATTGTCTATGTGAAGGATGGCGCGACGGTCGGCATTGGCGCAGGCCAGATGAGCCGGGTCGATTCCTCACGTATCGCCGCATGGAAGGCAGGCGAGGCGGCCAAGGCGGCAGGGCGCAGCGAGAGCCTGGCCAAGGGCTCGGTGGTGGCATCAGATGCGTTCTTCCCCTTTGCCGATGGCCTGCTGGCAGCAGCGGAAGCTGGCGCCACTGCCGTGATCCAGCCGGGCGGCTCGATGCGCGATGACGAGGTGATCCGCGCGGCGGACGATGCCGGTCTGGCCATGGTTTTCACGGGACATCGCCATTTCAGGCATTGAATCCGCGCGTGATTGCGAGCGAAGCGAAGCAATCCAGAAGATTCCTGCTCAAGATTTCACTGATTTGCTTCTGGTTTGCTACGTCGCTGCGCGCCTCGCAATGACGGGGAGGCCTTGCTTTTGAAGTTCATCAGCGCTGGCTGCGCACGCCTGCCAGCAACCATCCGCCTGTCAGGAAAAACAGGATCAGCACGAAAAGCCCTGCCTGCTGGCTGGCGAAAACCGTCGTGGCAAGCGCCACCAGTGTCGGCCCCATGAAGGATGTGACCTTGCCGGACAGGGCGAACAGGCCGAAATACTCGCCGATGCGCTCCTGCGGTGCGAGCCTGACCAGCAGGCTGCGCGAAGCGGCCTGAAGCGGGCCAGCCACGGCCCCGATCAGCAGCCCGAAGCCGAGATAAACCTGTTCCGGCAAGCTGGCGAAAAGGCCATCTCCCGGTGTTGCGGGCGCTGCTGGCACGACGAAAAACACATGCGCCTTGCCCAGCGACAGGATGCCGATGCAGGTGAAGATCAGGAGTCCGATGGAGCCGAGCACGACGGGCTTGCCGCCGATGCGATCATCCAGCGAGCCGCCGACCAGCGCGCCTGCCACGCCAGTGACTGTGAGCAGGATGCCAAAAATGCCGAGCTCAATGGTCTGCCAGCCAAAGACGCCCGCGCCATAGATGCCGCCAAAGGCAAAGAGCGCGACCAGTCCATCCTGATAGATCATGTTGGCGATGAGAAAGCGCCCGAGCCCGCCCTGTTGCGGCAGCGTCGAGATCGTGCACTTGAGGCGGGCAACACCGCCGCGTGCTGCGTCTTTCAGCCTGACGCCTGTCTTGGGTGCATCTGGCGTCAACAGGAACATCGGCAGCACGAAAACGATGAACCAGAGCGCCGTCATCGGCCCGGTGAAGCGGTCGCCGCCATGACTGGCGGGATCGAGGCCGAACAGGGGCGCTGAACCCAGCAGCGTCTTGCCGGTCTTGGCGTCGGCAGCCAGAAAGGCCAGCGTGATGGCCAGTGCCACCAGCCCGCCGAGATAGCCCATGGCCCAGCCTGTGCCCGACAGCCAGCCCAGCCGGTGCGGCGGCACGAGACGTGGCATCATGGCGTTGTTGAACATGGTGGCGAACTCCGCCCCCAAAGCTGCGAGCACATAGGCCGCCAGCGCGATGGGGACAGCGTAGCTTGCGCCCGGAACGGCGAACCATAGCAGGGCAGAGCCTAACACCAGCAGCACGCCGAATGCGGCGATCCAGGGCTTCTTTGGGCCGGTCTGGTCGGCAATGCCGCCCATCAGCGGCGAGAGGATGGCAATGCACAGCCCGGCGAGACCTGCCGCATAGCCCCAGAGCGCCTGGCCTTCGGTCGGGTTTGCGGCCAGATGCGAGGCGAAGAAGGGCGCGAAGATGAAGGTGGTGATGAGTGTGAAGAAGGGCTGTGCCGCCCAGTCGAACATCAACCAGGCGCCAACTGCGCGGCGTGGGGGATAGCCAGGCATTGGCGTCGTGACGCTTCGGGGCGAGGGCTGCACTTACTGCAACGTGGCTTCGGGAT
>JAYWHQ010000556.1:0-2157 GCA_043777655.1 Allobosea sp.
ATCCGCTCGCGTCTGGCTGGCGGCCTCGCAGTCGAGATCGGCACGCTGGACGAGGAGCTGCGCGTCAAGATCCTGACAGGTCGCCTTTGCGCGCTGAAATCGGCCCATCCCTCCTTTGCGGTGAAGCCGGACGTGGCTGCCTATGTGGCCCGCACCATCGCCACCAACGGGCGTGACCTCGACGGCGCAGCCAACCGCCTTCTGGCGCATGCCACCTTGTCGGGCGAGACCATCACCGTCGAGACGGCAGAAGCCGCCATCCGCGATCTGGTGCGGACGCGCGAACCCAAGCGCGTCAAGATCGAGGACATCCAGAAGCTGGTGGCGACCCGCTACAATGTCAGCCGCGCCGATATTCTTTCCGAGCGGCGCACGGCTGTTGTCGTCAAGCCACGCCAGATCGCCATGTATCTGTCAAAGGCACTGACGCCACGCTCGTTGCCGGAAATCGGGCGTCGCTTCGGAGGTCGTGATCACACCACCGTGTTGCACGCCGTGCGCAAGATCGAAAAGGCCATTGGCGATGACAGGACACTTCTGGAAGAGGTCGATCTGCTGAAACGCATGCTGCAGGATTGAGCAAGAGCGGGCCTGCTTCAGGCCTGCTGGCGCTGCAGGAGCCGTATCGACATGCTTTCTGTTGACATGCCCACCCCAAGCCTTGCGCGCATGGGCAGGGTTCGGCAATGATATGCGCGTCATGTCTGCGATTGCATGACTTCGCCTCATCATCTCTGTCCCTTTGTCATTCGCCGAAAATCAGCTGCTGCCATGAAGGTCACTGTCGAACGTTCCGCCCTGCTCAAGTCGCTTGGCCATGTCCACCGCGTCGTCGAGCGCCGCAACACGATCCCGATCCTGTCCAACGTCATGATCTCGGCCGCGATGAGCGGGCTGAAGCTCAAGGCGACCGATCTGGACATCGAGGTGGTGGAAACACTGGCGGCCGACATTGCCACCGAAGGCAGCACCACGGTGCCGGCCCATACCTTCTATGACATCGTGCGCAAGCTGGCCGATGGCGCGCAGGTCTCGCTGGAAACCACGGGCGAAACCGGCCAGCTGGTTCTGCGCTCGGGCCGCTCGCGCTTCACATTGCAAACCCTGCCCGAGAGCGATTTTCCGGACATCACGGCCGGCGAGATGGCGCATCGTTTTGCGCTGCCATCGGGCGAGTTCCGCCGCCTGATCGACAAGACGCAGTTTGCCATCTCGACTGAAGAGACACGCTATTATCTGAACGGCATCTATCTCCACACCATTGATGTAGAGGGCGCGCTGCGCCTGCGCGCGGTGGCGACCGATGGACACCGTCTGGCCCGCGTCGAGACCACTGCGCCCAATGGCTCATCCGGCATGCCGGGCATCATCGTGCCGCGCAAGGCCGTGGCCGAAATCCAGAAGCTGCTGGAAGACAGCGACGCGGAAGTCTCGGTGGAGCTGTCAGCCACGAAGATCCGCATTGCTGTTGGCAATGTCGTGCTGACCTCAAAGCTCATTGACGGCACCTTCCCCGATTACCAGCGCGTCATTCCGTCTGGCAATGACAAGCGGCTCACCGTCGACAAGGCCGATTTCTCGGCGGCAGTGGACCGCGTTTCCACCATCTCGTCCGAGCGTGGCCGCGCGGTGAAGCTCGCAATGGCCGATGGGCGGGTGACGCTTTCGGTCACCAACCCGGATTCAGGTTCGGCAACCGAGGAACTGGAAGGCACCTATGAGGATGCAGCCCTCGAGATCGGCTTCAATGCGCGCTACCTGCTCGACATCGCCAACCAGCTGGAAGGCGACACCGCGCTGCTGAAGCTGGCCGATGCCGGATCGCCCACCGTCATCCAGGACCGGGACGGCGCGTCTGCGCTCTACGTGCTGATGCCGATGCGCGTGTGACCCGCGTCACGCGGCTGACTCTTCAGGATTTTCGCTCCTACGCCACGCTCGACCTTGTGATCGGGTCGGGGCTGGTTGCGCTTTCGGGCGAGAATGGGGCGGGCAAGACCAACCTGCTGGAAGCGCTTTCGCTGTTCTCTCCCGGCCGTGGCCTGCGTCGCGCCGAAAGCGCCGAAATGGCGCGCAAGGCCGGCGGGACGGATCGCACGACCTTTCTGCCTGCACGTGGCGGCTTCTCGGTCGCGCTCGAACTTGCCAGCGTCGAGT